>NZ_JBHUAL010000065.1:0-40060 GCF_042789775.1 Kitasatospora sp. NPDC056800
CCGCCACGGCCGACCCGGGGGGGGGCCCGCGCCGGCGGCGGTTGGGCCTACACCAGTCCCCCCCCGGTTACGGCCCTTCAGAACTCCGGGGGGGGGGAGGAAATTCCCCGGCGGGCGCGGCTACTTCGCGCCGAAGGCCTTCTCGATGTCCTCGACGACCTTCTCCGCCGCGATCGGGCCGGAGCTGCTGCTCCACACCTGGCCGTCGACGCCCATGAGCTGGTTGGTGCCGACGGCCTTGAGGCGGGTGAAGGCCTCCTGCTTGCGGGCGGTCTCCAGGGCCTTCTCGCCCTCGGCGTTCAGGGTGGCGACGAACACCCGGTCGGCGTCGGCCTTGTTGAGGTTCTCCAGGGACAGCGGGTCCGAGTGGGGCTGGGCGCCCAGGCCGTCGGCGATCGGCATGGTGCCGGCGCCGGCCTTCTTCAGCAGGTCGCCGGGCATGTTGGTGGTGTTCATCACGATCGGCCCGTTGGGCATCCAGCGCATCACCACGGCGCTGCCGCTCTTGCCCTCGCCGGCCTTGGCGGCGCGCTTGTCCAGGGCGTCCAGCTTGGCGGCCAGGTCGGCCTTGTGGCCGAGCGCGTCGCCGTACACGGCGAGCACCTCGCGCCAGTCGCCGGCCTTGGGGACGATGGTCGGGGCGACCGCCGAGAGCTTGTCGTACTGGGACTTCTCGATGCCGGAGGAGGCCAGGATGAGGTCCGGGGTGGCCTTCAGGATCGCCTCGAGGTTGGGCTCCTTGACCGTGGCGACCAGCGGGATGCCGTCGGCCTTCAGGTAGGCGGGGGCGGTGGTGCCGCCGCGGCTGGAGCTGGTGCCGACCGGGGTGACGCCGAGCGCGAGGGCGGTGTCCAGCGAGGTGTCGCCGAGGGCGACGACCCGCTTGGCCTCGGCCGGGACCTCCACGGCGCCGAAGGCGGTGTCGATGCTGCGCTTGCCGCCCTTCGCGGCGGCGGTGGACGAGGAGCCGGAGTCACCCGCGGACCCGCCGGACCCCGAGGAGCCGCACGCGGTCAGGCCCAGGGAGAGGGCGCCGACCACGGCCGCGCCGAGCAGGGTCTTGGTAAAGCGGGTGCCAAGCATGGGTGTTCTCCGAGAAATGGTAGTTTACGGGCGAACCGTTTTTCTGAGGTTAGCCTAACCATACGTAAGGCCCTGACGGGGAGGCCCGGTGTGACATTCCGATCACTCCTGCTGCGCGGACTGCTGCCCGCCGGCGCGATACTGCTGCTCGCCGTACTGGCGAGCCTGCTGCTCGGCGCGGGCGACGTGGGACCGTCACGGGCGCTCTCCACCCTGCTCGGTGACGGCGACTCCGACTCCCGGTTCACCGTGTTCCACCTGCGCGCCCCGCGCACCGCGGTGGCCCTCGCGGTGGGACTCGCGCTCGGCGTGGCCGGCACCGTCCTCCAGGCCGCCGCCCGCAACCCGCTGGCCGAGCCCGGCCTGCTCGGGGTCAGCACCGGCGCCTCCTTCGCCGTCGTGATCGCGATCGTGCTCGGCGCCAGCGCCGCCAGCGTCGGCCCGTACGTCGCCGTACTGGGCGCCGGCGCCGGCTGCCTGCTGGCACTCGGCGCGGCCCGGCTGCGCGGCACCGGCGACGACCCCGTCCGGCTGGTGCTCGCCGGCGCGGCGCTGAGCGGGCTGATGAACGCCGGCTCCTCCGTGCTGCTGCTCTCCGACGCCCGGGCCGCCGACGAGATCCGGTTCTGGACCATCGGCTCGGTCGCCGGCCGCGGCACCGACCAACTGCTCGTGGTACTGCCGGTCCTGCTGCTCGGCCTGGTGCTGGCGCTGCTCTCCGGCCCGGCGCTGACCGCGCTCAGCCTCGGCGACGACGTCGCCACCGGCCTCGGCCACAAGCCCCGCCGGGCCCGCGCCCTCGCGGTGACCGCCGTCGCCCTGCTGGTCGGCGCCGCCACCGCGATCGCCGGACCGGTCTCCTTCGTCGGCCTGGTGGTGCCCTTCGCCGCCCGGGCCCTGGTCGGCCCGGACCTGCGCCGGCTGCTCGTCGTCTCCGCCCTGCTCGGGCCGGCCGTCGTGCTGCTCGCCGACGTGGCCTCCCGGCTGGTCGCCCGCCCGTACGAGATGCCGCTCGGCGTGATGACCGCCCTGTGCGGCGCCCCCGTGCTGGTCGCCGTCGTCCGCTCGCACCGAATGCCCGCGCTGTGAAGGCCCCCGTGAAGGCCCCTGTGAAGACCGCCGCAGAGAACGCCGCAGAGAACGCCGTGGAACCCGACGGCCCCTCGGCCGCGACCCGGCGGCCGGCGCCGCCCGTGCCGCCCGGCACCCGGCTGCTCGCCCTGGGCGGCCGCTCGGTGCTCGTCCCGGTCCGGCCGCTGCTCGGCTGCACCGTCCTGCTGCTCGCCGTGGTCGCGGTGACCGCCGTCTGCCTGGCCGTCGGCGAGACGAACCTCGACCCGGTGACCGCCCTGCGCGCGGCCTTCGGCGACGGCACCGCGCGTGACGTGCTGCTGGTGGAGAAGCTGCGGCTGCCCCGCGTCGAGGCCGCACTGGCCGTCGGCGCGGCCCTCGGCGTCGCCGGCTGCCTGATGCAGACCCTCGCCCAGAACCGGCTGGCCACCCCGGACACCGTCGGCTTCAACGAGGGCGCCACCGCTTTCGCGGTCGCCTCCGTCACCGGCGTCGCCACCCAGCTGCTGCCCTCCGCCGCCGCCCTGGCGGGCGCCGCCACCGCCGCCTCGATAGCCTTCGCCCTCGGCGGCGGGGCCGGCCGCAACGGCTACCGCTTCCTGGTCGTCGGCCTCGGCATCGGCGCGGTCTTCGGCGCGGTGACCAACCTGATGCTCTCCCGCGCCGCCATCGACTCCGCCAACGCCGCCTACGCCTGGACGGTCGGCACCCTCAACAGCCGTGACGCCGACGCCGTCGGCTACCTCGAACTCGGCCTGCTGGCCTGCCTGCCCGCCGCCGTGCTGCTCGGCCGCCGGCTGTCGCTGCTGCGCTTCTCCGACGCCGTCGCCACCGGGCTGGGCGTCCGGGTGCGCGGCCTGCGGGTCGGCGTCCTGCTGGTCTCCGTGGTCTGCGCGGGCCTGGCGGTGGCCGTCGCCGGACCGCTCGGCATGATCGCGCTCGCCGCGCCCGAGGCCGCCCGCCGGATCGCCGGACCGCGCTGCGTGCCGGTGCTCACCTCGGCCGTCGCCGGAGCCGCCTTCACCCTGCTCGCCGACCTGATCGGCCGCACCCTCCTGTCGCCGCTGGAGGTGCCGGCCGGCCTGGTCACCGCCGTCGTGGGCGGCCCGTACCTGCTCTGGCTGCTGCTCACCACCCGTCCCCGGAGGACCGCATGACCGCCCGCCCCGCGACCGCTGAATCCTCCGGGACCGTGACGGCCACGGTCGGAGCGCCCCGGCTGGCGACCAGCGCGCTCAGCCTCGGCCACGACCGCACCATCGTGGTGCGCGAGCTCG
This sequence comes from Kitasatospora sp. NPDC056800, assembly GCF_042789775.1. Classification (NCBI taxonomy): domain Bacteria; kingdom Bacillati; phylum Actinomycetota; class Actinomycetes; order Kitasatosporales; family Streptomycetaceae; genus Kitasatospora; species Kitasatospora sp. NPDC056800. Next base: position 3,432 of record NZ_JBHUAL010000065.1, read on the forward strand.
ACCTCGAACTGCCGCAGCGCCAGGTCACCGTCATCGTCGGCCCGAACGGCTGCGGCAAGTCCACCCTGCTCGGCGGCCTCGCCCGGACCATCGCCCCGCGCTCCGGCGCCGTGCTGCTCGACGGCAAGCCGCTGACCTCGCTGTCCACCCGCGCCATCGCCCGGATCATCGGCCTGCTGCCGCAGTCCGCCACCGCCCCGGACGGGCTGACCGTCCGCGACCTGGTCCGCTACGGCCGCCAGCCGCACCAGGGCCTGCTGCGGCAGTGGTCCGCCGCCGACGCCGAGGCGGTCGAGCACGCGCTCGCCGCCGCCGACCTGCACGAGCTGGCCGACCGCCCGCTGGACACCCTCTCCGGCGGCCAGCGCCAGCGCGCCTGGATCGCCATGGCCGTCGCCCAGGACACCGACATCCTGATGCTGGACGAGCCGACCTCGGCGCTGGACATGGGCCACGCGCTGGAGGTGCTGGAGATGGTGCGCGGCCTGACGGCCGAGCGCGGCCGCACCGTCGTCCTCGTCCTGCACGACCTGACCACCGCCTGCCGCTACGCCGACCACATGGTGGCCATGCGCGACGGCCGGGTGGCCGCCCAGGGCGCGCCGCGCGACATCGTCACCCCGGAGCTGGTGCGCGAGCTGTACGGGGTGGAGAGCGTGATCCTCACCGACCCGGTGCACGGCACCCCGGTGGTCTGCCCGGTCGGCCTCGCCCCCCGGGTGCGCTGACGCCGGCGGGCCGGTCAGCCGGTCAGCCGGCCAGGCCCGGCAGCACCAGGGCGCCCGGCAGCTCCGCCAGGGCCCAGCCGGGCAGGATGAGCTTGCCCCGGCGCCGACCGCTGCCGACCAGGACGTACGGGGCCGCGGCCACCGCCTCGTCGATCAGCAGCGGCCAGCCGCCGGGCAGGCCGACGGGGGTGATGCCGCCGTACTCCATGCCGGTCAGCTCGACCGCGGTGTCCATCGGCGCGAAGGACGCCTTGCGCGCCCCCAGGTGGGTGCGCACCGCCTTGTTGACGTCCACCCGGGTGGTGGCCAGGGCCAGGCACCCGGCCAGGGTCACCTCCCCGGCGCGCTTGGCGGCGACCACCACGCAGTTCGCGGAGAGCTCCGGCGGCACGTCGTAGGCCGCGCAGAACACGGCGGTGTCCGCCTGTTCCGGGTCGCTGTCCACGTAGAGCACCGAGGCGGCCGCTCCGGGCGCGTCCCAGTTCTTCAGCGCGTCGGCGACGGGCGCGGCGAGCTCCGCGCCGAGCTCCAAGGCCGGTACGGCGGTGGCGAAGTTCCCGAACGGCGGGGCGGTGGACTCACTCATGGACCGGACTGTAGCGCGCCCGGCCACCCGGTCGGCCTACCCGGCTGCCGTCGGCCGTACGGGAGGACCGCGGTCAGCCGTACGGGACGACGGCGACCGGGCAGTGCACGTGGTGGATCGCGGCGTGCGCCACCGGGCCGAGGTGGTGGTGGCGCAGCGGCATCCGCCGGATGCGGCGGCCGACGACCAGCAGCCGGGCCGTCGCGGCGGCGTCCACCAGCTCGACGGCGGCCTTGCCGCGGATCAGGTCGGTGCTCACCGTCACCTCGGGGTGCCGGGCCTGCCAGGGCTCAAGGGCCCGGGCGAGGCCGTCGTGCTCGACGGCCGAGACCTCACCCTCCAGCCCGCCGATCGCCCCGTAGGACATGTACTCGCTGCCGGCCGGCGGGGACCAGACGTGCACCACGCGCAGCGGCGCCGAACGGAGCGCGGCGGCCTCGAAGGCGAAGGCCAGCACCTCGTCCGCCGGGTGCGCCAGGTCGAGGCCGACCGTCACCGCGCCGTCCGGTTCGTCCCCGCCGGCCCGGATCAGCACCACCGGGCAGTCCGCCCGGCGCAGCACCTCCTGGCTCACCGAGCCGACCAGGAAGCCGCGCAGGGTGCCCAGCCCGCGCGAGCCGAGCACCAGCAGGGCGGCCCCGTGCGCGGCGGCCTCCAGCGCCTCGACGGGATCGCCGGCCACGGAGCCGGCGGTGACCTCGACCTCCGGCGCGAGGGTGCGCAACTCGCGCTCGCGCTCGGCGAGTCGTGCCAGTGCGGAGTGGTCGCCGGGCCTGCTCCCGGGGGCGATCTGCTTCGGCCGGGGCCAGGCCTGGAGGACGTCCAGGCGCAGGCCGCGGCGCTGCGCCTCGTGGGCGGCCCAGGCGGCGGCGGCCAGGCTCTCGGGTGAGCCGTCGAATCCGACGACGACGGGTCCGGTCACGGCGTGCTCCTCGGTTCCGGTGCGGCCCCAGCCCCCGGAGGTCTCGGTGCGGCCAGTATCCGCGCCGGCCCGGACCGGCGCCTCCCGGAGCCGTCGCCGGTCGCGGTGGGTGACGGGACGGGCCCGGTTCCGCCGTCCGGCTGGTCGGCCGGGCGGCGGCGCGGCACGCCCGGGCCGGGCGGGGGCGCCGGGCTAGGGTCGGCCGAACCGCCGTGTGCCGGTCGCGCCGTTCCGAGCGCTCCGCCCCAGCCGGTCCTTTCAGCCCGGGAGAACGATGCCGAGGGTCCCCACGTTCCGCTCGCGGTGGGCGGGCGCCGCCGCCGGACTGGCCGTGCTCGCCGCCGCCCTGGTGGGCTGCGGGGACGGTGGGAGCGGCGGCCCGGTCACCCTGAACTGGTACAACTTCCCGGACGACTCGGGCGCCCTCCAGCAGGCCGCCGACCGCTGCGGGCAGCAGTCCGGCGGCCGCTACACGATCCGCTACAACAAGCTGCCGCGCGGCGCCGACGGCCAGCGCCAGCAGCTGGTGCGCCGGATGGCGGCGCACGACACCGGCGTGGACGTCCTCGGCCTGGACGTCACCTGGCCCGCCGAGTTCGCCGAGGCCGGCTGGATCCGCGAGTGGACCGGGGCGATGCGCGAGCGGGCCACCGCCGACACCCTCGACGCGGCGGTGCGGACCGCGACCTGGCGGGACCGGCTGTACGCCGTGCCGTACAACTCCAACACCCAGCTGCTCTGGTACCGCGACGACCTGGTGCCGACCCCGCCCGCCACCTGGGCGGAGATGCTCTCCCAGGCCCGGGAGCTGGACCGCGAGGGCAAGCCGCACCTCGTGGAGATCCAGGGCGCCCAGTACGAGGGGCTGACGGTCTGGTTCAACACGCTGGTCACCAGCGCGGGCGGCTCGATCCTCACCCCCGACGCCCAGGGGCCCGCGCTCGGGGCGCCCGCCGTCACGGCCGCCGGGGTGATGCGCGACCTGGCGGCCTCGGTGGCCGCCAACCCCTCGCTGTCGAACCAGATGGAGGACCAGAACCGGCTCGCGATGGAGTCCGGCACGGCCGCCTTCGAACTCAACTACCCCTTCGTCTACCCCTCGATGAAGGCCAACCGGCCGGAGCTGTTCCCGCACTTCCGCTGGGCGCCGTACCCCGCGGTGAGCGCCGACCGCCCCGCCAGCGTCACCATCGGCGGGATCGACCTCGCGGTGGGCGCCTACAGCCGGCACCCCGACCTCGCCGCCGAGGCCACCCTCTGCCTGCGCGACCGGGACAACCAGCTCACCAACGCGCTGAAGGGCGGCCTCCCGCCCTCGCTGCGGAGCCTGTACGAGACGGCCGAGCTGACCGCCAGCTACCCGTTCGCCGCCGACGTGCTGGCCGCCCTCGACTCCGCCAGCGTGCGGCCGCAGACCCCGGCCTACCAGAACGTCTCCATCGCGATCTCGCACACCCTCTCCCCGCCCGCCGGCATCCACCCGGAGAAGGACGTGGCCGACCTCCGCCGGCAGATCCGGGACGCCCTCGGTTCGAAGGGGCTGATTCCGTGACACCGCCCGTTCCCGGGCCACCGCCCGCTCCCGGGTCACCGTCCGTTCCCGGGTCACCGTCCGCCGAGGCCGCGGCCGGGGCCGCCGCCGGGCCGGGACCGGCCGGGCCCTCGCGCGGCGCCCGCCAGGAGAGCCGGCTGGGCCTGCTGCTGTGCGCCCCCGCCGTGATCGTGATGCTCGCCGTCACCGCCTACCCGATCGGCTACGCCGTCTACCTGTCCCTGCAGCGCTACGACCTGCGCTTCCCGGCCCAGGCGCACTGGGTCGGGCTCGCCAACTACGGCGCGGTGCTGACCTCGCCGTTCTGGTGGCAGGCGCTCGGTGTCACGGTGCTGATCACCGCGGTGTCGGTGGCCGTCGAGCTGGTGCTCGGCCTGGCGCTCGCCCTGGTGATGCACCGTACGGTCTTCGGGCGGGGGACGGTGCGCACGGCGGTGCTGGTGCCGTACGGGATCGTCACCGTCGTCGCGGCCTACTCCTGGCAGTACGCGTGGACCCCGGGCACCGGCTACCTGGCCGCCCTGCTGCCGGAGGGCAGCGCCCCGCTGACGGAGCAGTGGCCGGCCGTCGGTCTGATCATCCTCGCGGAGGTGTGGAAGACCACCCCGTTCATGGCGCTGCTGCTGCTCGCCGGCCTGGCGCTCGTCCCGGACGAGACGGTCCGGGCGGCGATGGTGGACGGCGCGAGCTCCGGGCAGCGGCTGCGGCTGGTGATCCTGCCGCTGATGAAGCCCGCGATCCTGGTCGCGCTGCTCTTCCGGACCCTGGACGCCTTCCGGATCTTCGACAACATCTACGTGCTGACCAGCGGCTCCAACGGCACCGGCTCGGTGTCGATCCTCGGCTACGACAACCTCTTCACCGCGCTCAACCTGGGCATCGGCTCGGCGATCTCGGTGCTGATCTTCGTCTGCGTGGCGCTCATCGCGCTGGTCTTCGTCAAGCTGTTCGGCGCGGCCACGCCCGGCGCGGAACCGGAGCGGCGATGAGCGGCCGGCCCGCCCGGGCCCTGACCGGCTGGGGCATCGCCAACCTGGTGGTCGTGCTCTACGCGCTCTTCCCGGTGTGGTGGATCGTGGCGCTGTCCTTCAAGGACCCGGGCACCCTCTCCGACGGCGCCTTCGTGCCCCGCCGGTGGACCCTGGCCAACTACCGCGGCATCTTCCAGACCTCGGAGTTCACCCGGGCCCTGGTCAACTCGATCGGCATCGCGCTGATCGCCACCACCGTCGCCGTCGCGCTCGGCACCATGGCCGCGTACGCGGTGGCCCGGCTGCGCTTCCCCGGCAAGCGGCTGCTGATCGGGGTCTCCCTGCTGATCGCGATGTTCCCGCCGATCTCGCTCGTCTCGCCACTGTTCGGCATCGAGCGGGCGCTGGGCCTGTTCGACACCTGGCCCGGGCTGATCATCCCGTACATGACCTTCTCGCTGCCGCTGGCGATCTACACGCTCTCGGCGTTCTTCCGGGAGATCCCCTGGGACCTGGAGAAGGCGGCCAAGGTGGACGGCGCCACGCCGTGGCAGGCGTTCCGGCTGGTCATCGCGCCGCTGGCGGCGCCGGGGGTGTTCACCACCGGCATCCTGGTCTTCATCTTCTGCTGGAACGACTTCCTGTTCGCCATCTCGCTGACCTCCACCACCTCGGCCCGGACGGTACCGGCCGCGATCGCCTTCTTCACCGGGAGCTCCCAGTTCGAGCAGCCGACCGGCTCGATCGCGGCGGCCGCGGTGATCATCACGATCCCGATCGTGGTCTTCGTGCTGCTGTTCCAGCGCCGCATCGTCGCCGGGCTCACCGCCGGCGCCGTCAAGGGCTGAGCCCGACATCGAGTTTTCCCAGGATGGGTTTCCCAGGAAGAGCCCGCCCCACCCGGCGGGCCAGGAAGGCGGACCGTGGCCGAGATCGTCCTCGACGGCATCACTAAGCGCTACCCCGACGGCGCCCTCGCCGTGCGCCACGTCGACCTCACCATCGCCGACGGCGAGTTCGTGATCCTGGTCGGCCCCTCCGGCTGCGGCAAGTCCACCACGCTCAACATGATCGCCGGGCTGGAGGACATCACCGAGGGCACCCTGCGGATCGCCGGGGAGGTGGTCAACGACCGCGCGCCCAAGGACCGCGACATCGCGATGGTGTTCCAGAGCTACGCCCTCTACCCGCACATGAGCGTGCGCGACAACATGGGCTTCGCGCTGCGCCTGGCCAAGGTCGACAAGGCGACCATCGCCGCCAAGGTCGAGGAGGCCGCCCGCGTCCTCGACCTCACCCGGCACCTCGACCGCAAGCCCGCCCACCTCTCCGGGGGGCAGCGCCAGCGGGTCGCGATGGGCCGGGCGATCGTCCGCGACCCCAAGGTCTTCCTGATGGACGAGCCGCTGTCCAACCTGGACGCCAAGCTCCGGGTGCAGATGCGCACCCAGATCGCCGCCCTCCAGCGCCGCCTGGGCACCACCACCGTCTACGTCACCCACGACCAGGTCGAGGCGATGACGCTCGGCGACCGGGTGGTGGTGATGCGCTCCGGCGTCGTCCAGCAGGTCGGCTCGCCGCAGCAGCTGTACGACGAGCCGGTGAACCTCTTCGTCGCCGGGTTCATCGGCTCGCCCGGCATGAACTTCCTCGGCGCCGCGCTGGAGCACGGCGCCCTGCGCACCTCGCTGGGCGACCTGCCGCTGGACGACCGCACCCGGCGCGCCCTGGAGGGCGCGGACGCGCCGCGCGAACTGGTGGTCGGCATCCGCCCCGAGGACTTCGAGGACGCGGCCCTGGTCGAGGGGCACGCCGGCGGGGTCACCGTCACCGTGACCGTCGAGGTCCGGGAGTCGGTCGGCTCGGACGTCTACGTCCACTTCGCGGAGGAGGGCGGCCCGGCGGCGGCCCGGGGCCCCGGCGGCCTCGCCGGACTGGCGGAACTCGCCGAACTGGCCGAGCTGGCCGAACTCGCCGCCGACTCGGGCCGGGCCGACACCGGCATGCGGGAGCACCGGGTGGTCGCCCGGCTGAACCCCGCCACCCGGGCCGCCGAGGGCGGCCCGCTGGACCTGCGGGTGGACACGGCGCGCATCCACGTCTTCGACCCCCGCACCGGGGCCAACCTGACCCACCCGGAACGTTCGTAGCGTGGTACGGAAGGCCCAACCCCCGGCCGGCGCGCGGTGTGCCTGACCGTTGCCGTACCGGACCCGACTTACATTGCCCGGTTATGGGAGAAAATGTCGGAATCAGTCGCCGATCGGTGCTCAAGGCCGTCCCCGGAGCCGTCCTCGCGGCCGGCTCCGGCGGGATCCTCGCCCGGCCCGCGGTGGCGGCCGCCGCCTTCCCGCAGCCCGTCGTCCGGCGCGCCCGGTCGGCCTCCGGCGGGCCGGCGGCGGTGCTCGAGCAGACGCTCGACGTACGGTTCACGACGCTCTCCGTCCCGGGCTACGGGACGGTCACCACGCGCACCTACAACGGGACCATCCCCGGGCCGACCCTGCGGGCGCGCGCCGGGGACGTGCTGTGGCTGACCCAGGTCAACGGGCTGCCGCCGAACCCGACCGAGCCGGCCGGCCCGGCCGGGATGTCTGGGATGCCCGGGATGTCAGGCCCGGCGCACCACGGCGGCCACAACCGGCCGCACCGCCTGAACACCTTCAACCTGCACACCCACGGCCTGCACGTCTCGCCGTCCGGGCGCGCCGACAACATCCTGCGCGCGTTCCCGCCGCGCACCGCCGACGAGGCCGCGGCCGGCGCCCCGGAGCCGCGGTACCTGACCACCGTCCAGATCCCGGCCGACCATCCGGCCGGGACGTACTGGTACCACCCGCACGCGCACGGGGCCACCGCCGAACAGATCGCCGGAGGGATGGCCGGGGTCATCGTCATCGAGGGCGACGTCGACGAGGTGCCGCAGATCAAGGCCGCCGCCGACCTGGTCGTCTGCATCAACGAACTCCGGCTCAAGGGCGGCAGGGTCCCCGACTTCACCTCCGGCGACGCCCTGGCCGCCGTCCCGCCCACCTTCACCGTCAACGGCGAGGTCAACCCCGTCCTCGTGCTGCGCCCCGGCGAGGTCCAGCGCTGGCGCCTGGTCGCGGCGACCGCGTTCACCGCCCTCTCGCTCCAGGTCACTGATGGGGAAGGGAAGTTGACGCTGCACCAGATCGCCATGGACGGCGTGACCTTCCCCGCGCCGGTCGCCACCGAGGTGGTCCCGCTGGGCGTGGGCAACCGCGCCGACGTGCTGGTCCGGGGCGGCGAGGCCGGGACGTACGAACTGCGGGCCAAGGGCGTGCCCGTCCCGCTGATGACGATCGAGGTGGCGGGGGAGGCCGTCCAGCCGCCCATGGAGCTGCCGACCTCGCTGCCGCAGGGCATGCCGTTCCTCGACGAGAAGGACATCGCCAACCCCGGCGGCGACCGCAGGGTGGTCTTCCACGTCGACCCGAAGGTCTTCGCCCAGCCGTTCCCCAACGCCTACCGCGTCCTCGGCAGCCACCCGACCCCCGCGGCCGACCCCGGCGGCGACCTCACCCGCGACCCCGCCTACGGCCTGTTCGACCCCGAGTACGTCAACCACACCCTGGAACTCGGCACCGTCGAACGATGGACCATCCACACCGACGAGACCATGCCGATCTTCCACCACCCCTTCCACCTGCACACCAACCACGTCCTCGTCACCCACCGCAACGGGGAACGGCTCGACCCGCCGGTGTGGCAGGACACCGTCGACCTGACCGGCGGCAAGCCGGGCGACACCGTCACCCTCCTGGTCAAGTACGAGGACTTCACCGGCCGCACCGTCCTGCACTGCCACCAGCTGCAGCACGAGGACCTCGGGATGATGCAGCTGGTCGAGTACGTCCGGCCGCGACGGCCGGAGCCGGCCGGATGGCCTGGGTGGCCCCAGCAGCCCGGGTGGCCGGGGTGGCCTGGCCGGCCCCGTCCGCTCGATCACTGAGCGCTGCCGGGCGCCGGCGGCGGCGCAGGAAAGCTCCTGGAACGTGCGTTCGGAGCCGGATCCCGGGGTAGAACCAGTCGTACAGCGGCCGTGCGATTCCGGCTGCTCCAGCACCTCGGGCGGTGCCGCCGGGGCCGGTGCCACCGGGGCCGCGCCCGCAGTGGCCGGGCACGGGTCCCGGGGGAGAAGTCCGTGACACGCCGCACGAGGTGCGGGCCGTACGTGGCGCCGGGCGCTCACCCCGGCGCCCAGGAGCGATCACGTGTCCGTCCACCTGGAAACAGCCGGCTGGGAAGCGGCCCCCTCGGGCCTGCCGCCCGACCTCCCGCGACGGCCCACGGCGGCCGAACTCCGCCGCATGGGGAAGTCCGAGGCGCGGGAGCTGAGCGACGCGCTGTTCGAGCGGCTGGCCGGGCTGGTCCGGGAGACCCGCGCCTACAGCTACGTCCGCGGCACGATCATCGAGCTCAACATGCCGCTGGTGCGCTTCATCGCCGCCCGCTTCCGCCACCGGGCCGAGGACATGGAGGACATCCTCCAGGTCGGCACGATCGGCCTGATCAAGGCCGTCGACGGCTACGACCCGCGGCGCGGCGTCGAGTTCGTCACCTACGCGATCCCCACCATCACCGGCGAGATCAAGCGGTTCTTCCGCGACACCTCCTGGCCGGTGCGCGTCCCGCGCAGCATGCAGGAGCTGTACCTGTCCGTCGCCCGCGACTCCGACCGCCTGGAGCAGGAGCTCGGCCGGCTGCCGCGGCCCGAGGAGATCGCCGAGGACCTGCACCTCACCGTCGAACAGGCCACCGAGGGGCTGCTGGCGGGCCGGGTCTACCGCCCCAACTCCCTGGACGCGCTGCGCGACCAGGACACCGACGAGACCGGCAGCGCCCTGCTCGACCGGCTCGGCGGCTGCGACCCCGGCATCGAACTCGCCGACTTCCGCACCGCCGTCCGCCCGCTGCTGGCCCGCCTGCCGGAGCGCGAGCAGACCGTCCTCAAGCTGCGGTTCTGGGACGGGTGCACCCAGTCCCGGATAGCGGACCGGATCGGCGTCTCCCAGATGCACGTCTCCCGGCTGCTCAGTGCCACCCTGGCCTGGCTGCGCGAGGAACTGGAGGACCGGGACGCGCCCGGGTGGGGTGATGGGGAGCCGGAGGCCGTCGCTTCCGGGGGCGGGCTTGACGGCGGGCCCGGGAGCGGTTCCGGCGGCGGGCGCGAGGGCACCGGCTGAGGCGGTGGGGCGGGCCGACGTGCGGGGCGGGGACCCGGGATGCGGTTTCGCTGCGTGATCGGCGCATACTTTCCGTAAACACACGGAGGTGCTCATGCCCATGGTGGATGTCGCTGCCCTCGGCCGACTGGTCGCGGAGTACGAGGCCCTGTCCCCGTCGAGCTCGCCGGAGGCCCGGCAGCGGTTGCGCGACGTCTGCTACACGATCGGCATCTACACGGGCGAGGCCGACGCCGTCCGCGCGGTCGCCCGGGCCCGCATGCTGCTGGCCCGTCAGGGCCCGGCCGACGGCGGCGGGGCGGCGGCCGGAGCCCCGGCGACCGACCGGGCCCGGGCGGCGCTCCTCGCCGAACTCGGCGACCTCGCGGCCCGCGAGCGGGTACGGGCCGCGCCCCTCCCCAGCCTGCACGACGTGGTGCAGCTGACCAGGGTCACCGTCCCGGACTGTGTGGGCGCCGCCGTGAGCACCTGGCACGACGACGGCTCGGTCGAGACCTTCGCGGCGACCCCGTCCTACCTGCTCGCCCTCGAACGCGCCCAGAGCGGGGCGGACGCCGGCCCGCTGCCCCGGCTCCGCCGCCAGGGCGAGGGCCAGATCGTCGTCCGGCTCGACCCCGGCCGGCCGGACCGGTTCGCCGACCGCGCCCGGCGCTGCGGCGTACGGGCCGTGGCCGGCGCGCACCTGCGCACCCACCCGCACGGCTGCACCGTGTTCAGCGCCTACCTGCGCACCCCGGTCGACCCCGGCACACCGGCCCTCGGGCTGGTGGAGGTGCTCGCCCTCCAGGCGTCGGCCGCCCTCGACCGCTTCGCGCTGTCCCGGGCCGTGGCCGACCTGCTCGACCGCCGGCACGCCACCGGCCTGGCCATCGGCCTCACCGCCGAGCGGTTCGACGTCACCCCGCACGCCGCGCTGAGCCTGCTGGTCGGAGCCGCCCAGCGACTGGGCACCGACCTCGCCACGGTGGCCCGGCACCTCGCCGACGGCGACCGGCCGCGCACCGCGCCCGGCGAGCGGGGCGGCTCGTAGCCCGGGCGCGGGACGGTTGCACCGGTGCCGGACGGTTGCACCGGTGCCGGACGGGCAGGCGTACAGGAAGGGGGGCGGAAGGCGTGCAGACGGGCGCGCGCAGACGGGCGGGAAGGCCCCGGCCGCGCCGTACGAGGAGGTCGTCATGAGCATGGTGAAGGAATCCGTGGACGTGGCCGTCCCCCTGCACGCCGCCTACAACCAGTGGACGCTCGCCGAGGAGTTCCCGCGCTTCATGGAGGGCGTCGACTCGGTGAGCCGGCTCGACAGCCGCCACAACCACTGGCAGACCAGCATCGACGGCGTCACCCGCGAGTTCGACACCGAGATCGTCGACCAGGAACCGGAGGAGCTGATCGCCTGGCGGGGCATGGACGGCGAGGCCGAGCGGAAGGAGGTGGTGACCTTCCGGCGGCTCGACCCGGGCCACACCCGGGTCACCCTCGCCGTCGACCTCCGGCCCGCGGGCCCGGGGGAGAAGGCCGCCGACGTCCGGGGCGAGGTCGACCGGCGGGTGAAAGGGGACCTGAGGCGGTTCAAGGAGTACGTCGAGGAACGCGCGCGGGGGAGGGGCGGGGCGGGGTGAGCCGGCCCCGTCGGCCCGTGCGGCTTCCGTCGGCCCGCGGCGGCCCCGTCAGCCCGCGTCGGCCATCGCATCGGTTCCCGCGTCGGCCATCGCGTCGGCTCGGCGGAGGCCGCTCCAGTGCGCGAACGCGGCCACCGAGCCCAGTGCAGGCAGCGCCGCCACCGCGAAGATCCCGAACAGGTACTCGCCCGACAGCGCGGTGAACGCCAGCAGCAGCACCTGCACCCCGGCCGTCGCCGCCAGGAGCCTCCAGCCGGGCCGCGGGCGCCAGACCCCGCGCACCGCCAACGCGTTGACCCCGGCCATCGCGAACCCGGCGGCCCCCATCACGTACGGCACCCACTGCGGCTTCGGCGCCACCTCGTCCTCGAACCCGATCCCGTTGTAGAACAACGGGACCGCGATGCAGAAGAACATCACCACCGCCACCGTCTCCAGGATCAGCAGCACGGTCGTCGCAGCCCGCGACAGCCAGGAGAGAGCGGTCATGGTGGGGAGCCTTCCGGGAGTTCGGTGTTCTGTACTGCGACGCCCGGGGAGCCCGGACCGCAGCGGTCCATCGCCACTGGAGGCATGGCACGACCGCGCGACGGGCACGTCCCATGACGCCGCCCGACCCGGCGGCCTCGGCACCGCAGCATAGTCAAGAAATGGCAAAGGCTGTAGTGCGGTGCAGGTCGGAGGGCGTCCTCCCCGCAGGCACGGGGGCAGCCACTGAAGGGGACGGTTCGGCCGCCGATGCCGAAATCCGGTCAACTCGGCCGCCCAGGCGCAGGAGTTCGTCCGGATCGCGGGCGTACGGGGACGGCTGCTCCTAGGCTCGTCCGGACACCGTGGCGTGAGGGGGAGTGCCGTGGCCCGTAGGCCTGTTCGGCGACGTCGGTCGACCGTCGCCCGCCGGTTGAAGCAGAACACGCCGCTGCTGGGGGCGGCCGCACTGGTCGCGGTCGTGCTGGGCACGCTGGTGGTCCAGTGGCTGGCCCAACACCTGCTGCTGGTCGCCGCGTTCCTCATCGTCGGCGCGGGAGCGGGCGCCGCCGTGCTGCGCTCGCGGGTGCGGGCCCGGCAGCGGGAACTGGACGCGCGGACCGCCCGACTGCGGCACATCGGGCCGTTCCTGGCGATGACCCCGAAGGCCTTCGAGCACGCGCTGGCCGACCTGTGCCGCCGGGACGGCTGCACGAAGGTGAAGGTGGTCGGCGGGGCCGGCGACCTCGCGGCGGACGTCCTCGCCACCACCCCCGCCGGGCAGCGGATCCTCATCCAGGCCAAGCGGTACGGGCCCAGGACGTTCGTCGGCTCCCAGGACGTCCAGAAGGTCAACGGCACCTACCGCGATGTGCACCACTGCGACCTGGCCGCCGTGGTGACGACCAGCTCCTTCACCAAGGCCGCCGCCGCGTTCTGCGCCCAGGTCGGCATCCGCGCCGTCGACCAGCGGGCGCTCGCCCTGTGGGCGGACGGTCGGGGCGGGGCACCCTGGGTGTGAGTCACCGGCTCCCGCGTTCGAGGCCTGCCGGGGAGAGCAGGAGGCGGCGGCGCTGCCGGTCGACCTCGCTGACGAGGACCGTGAGTTCGTCACCGACCCGGACCATCCCTGACGGAGCTCCCTCGGGGGGCGAGGCGAGATCCCGCTGAGGGACCACACGTCGAACTGTGCTCAGAGGTGTCGGCGGCCGCGAGCTTCGATTCAGTCGCGCTTTCCTTGATCAGGCCAAGCCCGTTTCGCCGTTGAGTGGTCCTCAGCGTCGGCGGCGGGCTGGGGGCGGGGTGGGTCCAGCCCCACCCCTGGCCGGGGTGCAGGTGGATTCTGCCGTCGCGCCGCCGTCCCTAGCGTTGAGCGCGTGCCGTCCGAGGTTGCGGGCGGGCGTGGTGATGCGGGGAGGGCGAGGTGTACGGAACGGTGCGCGCGGGGCAGGGACTCCGGTGTTGCGGCTGTCGGGGTTGCGCAAGCGGTTCGGGGCGCGGTGGCGCTGGGAGGTCGGTCTTCGCGCCGGCCAACCGGAGCTGGTTCCTGGCCCGATACCTGCCGTCGGCGGTCGGGTTCGTGCTGGGGGCGTGCCGGCTGACTCGCGGTCAGCGGGGGGTGGTGCCCGGGGGGACGTGCGAGCGGACGGCTGCGATCATGAACGGCCCGTACGACCGAATCCGACCGGAGGCCCCGTGAGCAGCCCGCAGACCCCAGCCGCCCGTGAGCCGGACACCGCCGAACCGGGTCGCGGCGCCGCGCGCGAGCTGCGCGCCGCCGTACGGGCGCTCGGGCGGCTCGCCGCCTTCACGCTGCTGATACCGGTCGGGGTGGGGCTGACGACGGCCTTCCTGCTGTCGTTCGTGATCTGGGGCTGCCTCGGGATCTTCCCGTTCTTCCCGACCGCCACCCGGATGGTCCGCTCCGCCGCCGGAGCCGCCCGGTGGGCGGCCGGCCACTGGTCGCAGGTGCCCGTACCGCCGCCGTACCGGCCGCGCCCGGCCCTGGAACGCACCCTCCACGGCTGGTACTGGACCGGCCACGACTACCACCGGAACCGCTGGTTCGCCGGCATGTCCCTCGACGTCCGCTGGCTCTGGACCGACCCGGCGACCTGGCGCGACGTCCTCTGGGTGCTCGCCGACCCGCTGGTCGGCGGCGGCATCGCGGCCGCGCCCGTGCTGCTGGTCGGCGCCGGCCTGTACGGGATGGTCCAGGCGCCGTTGCCGTACGACCTGCCGTTCGGCGGCCCGGTCGCGCTGCTCCTCGGCCTCCTCGGCCCGGTGCCGATCGCCGCCGGACTCGCCCTCGCCCGGCCCGCGCTGCGCCTGCACGGCCGGTGGACCCGAGCCCTCCTCGGCCCCACCGAACGCTCCCGGCTCGCCCGGCGGGTCGAGCAGCTCACCGAGATCCGGCTGGACGCCACCGAGGCCCAGGCCGCCGAACTGCGCCGGATCGAACGGGACCTGCACGACGGCGCGCAGGCCCGACTGGTCGCGGTGAGCCTGCGCCTCGGCGCGGTCGCGGCACTGGTCGACCGCGACCCGGGCCAGGCGAAGCAGGTGGCGACGGACGCCCAGGAGAACGTCACCCAGGCCCTCCAGGAACTGCGCGACCTGGTCCGCGGCATCCACCCGCCGGTGCTCGCCGAACGCGGCCTCGCCGAAGGCGTACGGGCGCTGGCACTGGACGTCCCGCTGAAGGTCGAGGTCCGGGCCGAACTGCCCGGACGGGCCGAGGCGCCGGTGGAGTCGGCGGTCTACTTCGCCGTCAGCGAGGCGCTCACCAACGCCGTCAAGCACGGCGAAGCCCGGCACGCCACCGTGTACCTCACCCACGCCGCCGGACTGCTCCGCGCCGAAGTCACCGACGACGGCCGCGGCGGCGCCGACCCCGACGGGGGCAGCGGCCTGCGGGGCATCCGGCGCAGACTGGCCGCGTTCGACGGTACGCTCACGCTGACCAGCCCCCCGGGGGGTCCGACCAGGCTGATCATGGAGCTACCGTGCGTGTTGTCCTCGCCGAGGACCTCGTCCTGCTGAGGGACGGCCTCTCCCTGCTGCTCAGTGCCCACGGGCACGAGATCGTCGCAGCGGTGGAGAGCGGCCCCGAACTGGCCGCCGCCATCGCCGAACACCGCCCCGACATCGCGGTGGTCGACGTCCGCCTGCCCCCCACATACACCGACGAGGGCCTCCAGGTCGCGCTCGCCGCCCGCCGCCAACGGCCCGGCCTGCCGGTCCTCGTCCTCTCCCAGCACGTCGAACAGCTCTACGCGCGGGAGCTGATCGCCGACGGCACCGGTGGCGTCGGCTACCTCCTCAAGGACCGCGTCTCCAAGGCCGACCAGTTCGTCGACGCCGTCCACACCGTCGCCGCCGGCGGCACCGTGATGGACCCCCAGGTCATCTCCCGCCTCCTCGCCCGCAACGCCGACGACCAGCCCCTCGCCCTCCTCACCCCGCGCGAACGCGACGTCCTCGCCATGATGGCCGAAGGCCGCTCCAACGCCGCCATCGCCCAACGGCTGCACTTCAGCGAGGGCGCCGTCAGCAAGCACACCTCCAACATCTTCGCCAAGCTCAACCTCGGCGCCTCCGACGACGACAACCGCCGCGTCCTCGCCGTCCTCGCCTACCTCGACGGGACGCGCACGCCCTGAGGCGGCGTGCGACGCCCACGTGCCCGGAGTCTCTGTCACGCAGGGGACCGATGTGCCCGCGATGGTGATCATTTAGGAGTACATGGCGAATGTACTGAACATTCTCCCGACTCTCCATCAGGTGTAAGATGCGGCAACCATGGTTCCGCGCCGAGAGCAATACCAATGGGGGCAGGCATGGCTCGCCGATGGGAAGCCGATCCTTCCGCTTCGTTGCAGAAACGCCTCGGGAAATCTGCCAAGGAACTGGGATCGTCCGACGGAAAGGACGAATGCCCGGACATCTGGCAGCTCTCGAACGGCGATGTCGCCGTCATCGGTCGCGATCTCACGGAGGACTACCGCGGGCGGCTCCCCGAAGGCGTCGTCCTGGGCCCGGGTGAGCGGCTCGTCGTCATCCCCGGCTTCATGGTGAGCACGGCGAAGGCGGACATCCCGGATGCCTGATCGGAACGCCCCCGAGCTGCGGCCCGAGTGGGGCGAGCTCCTCGCCCGGGACGACTACAAGCGTGACTTCCGCGAGCGGGACGCGCTGATCCGCGGCCGGGACTCGTGGAAGTTGGAGCGTCGCCAGTACTTCGAGGAGCAGGGCAGTCCGAGCTGGGAGGCCGCCCGGCGCGGCGGTCCTTCTTCCACCGGGTGCGGGTGGTCGAGCGGCCGTGGACGGACTACCTGCGCTGGCAGCTGCACTCGCTGCGGATCCGAGCCGAATGCGGGGAGCGCGTCCGTATGGTCGACGCCGTGGAAATGGCCGATTCCGAGGAATTCGGACAGCTGCCGGAAATCGTCGTTCTCGGTGGCCGTACGCTCTATCAGGTGCGGTATTCGGAGGCGGGAATTCCGGCCGGTGCGATCAGGTACACCGATCCCGATCTCGTCCTCCGGTGGGAGGGATATCTCGCGGATCTCCACCGGGTGGGCGAGGACGTTCTGGCGTACTTCGAACGTGAAGCCGCACACGGCCGCTGGTGGTTCGGGGGCCGGTGCGGGTCTGGTGTGCGAGCGCCTCGACGGTGTATCGGCGGTCAGGCGGCGATGGCGGCGAGGAGCTTGTCGGTGAGGCGGTCGAGGTAGTCGGGGGCGGTCGTCGTGTGGACGACGGCGAGGCGCCAGTACAGCGGGCCGGCGAGGAGGTCGAGGGCGAGTTCGCGGTCGAGGTCGGCGGGGAGTTCGCCGCGGTCGACCGCTCGTTCCAGTAGGTCCGTGGCCTTGCTGCGGCGGGGGTCGCGGACGGCGGTCAGCAGCACCTGTGCGAGTTCGGGGGTGCGGACGGCTTCGGCGAGCAGGTCGGGGATGATCTTCGCCGGGAGCGGGTGGCGCAGCGCGTCCGCGGTCGCGGTGAGGAAGGCGAGGACGTCGCCGCGCAGGGTGCCGGTGTCCTTGATCTCGGAGGCGTCCACGGCCACGGCGCGGATCAGGGCGACGGTCATGTCGAGCTTGGACGGCCAGCGGCGGTAGATGGCGGCCTTGCCCGCCCCGGCCCGCTTGGCGACCGTCTCCAGGGAGAGCCGGGCGTAGCCGACGGCCGCCAGTTCCTCGAAGAAGGCGGCCGCGATCGCCTCGGTCACGGAGTCCTGGAGCACCGGCCCGCCAGGTGTCCGGCGTGCGGGGGGCGTGGCGGCGTCGGGGGCCGCGGGGGTGTCGGAGGCCGGCCGGGGCGCGGGGGTGCTGGGCATGCCCCGAACCTACATCAGGCGGAACGCTTGCGTCTCGACTGGGTGAGGGCTAGCGTCATAGACGAGACGGAACGGTTCCGTCTCGCCAAGACCCCGGGAGTGCACCATGCGATTCCTCTTCGAGGACGAGTCGTTCTCCTTCGAGACGCTCCGGGCGGCCGGATTCGCCGACTACGGCGGCGCCGACCTGGGCGAGGTCGTGGCCACCGCCCGGAATATCGGCGAGGGCGACGAGGAGGCCTGGCTGCGCGAGTGGAAGGCCACCGCGGAGCGCGTCCACGGCATCGGCAGCCGTGCCCTGGCGGCCGGGCACCGGGTCAGCGCCCGCGAAGCCCTGCTGCGCGCGTCGAACTACTACCGCACCGCCGAGTTCTACCGCCGCGACGACCCCGCGAACGACCCCGAGGCCAAGGGCCTGTCCGCCCTCTCCCGGGAGACCTTCGCCGCGGCGGCGGCCCTGATGGACACCCCCGTCGAGGCCGTGGCCATTCCCTACGAGGGCACGCACCTGCCCGGCTACCTGTTCCTCGTCGACGACTCCGGCGCCCGGCGCCCCACCGTCCTGTTCACCAGCGGCTTCGACTCGACGCTGGAGGAGGCGTACTTCGCCGTAGCCGCGGCCGCGCTGCGCCGCGGCTACAACGTCCTCGCCTACGACGGGCCGGGCCAGGGCGCGGTGCTGCGCGAGCAGCAGCTGGTCTTCCGGCCGGACTGGGAGGCCGTGGTGACCCCGGTGGTCGACTACGCGCTGACCCGCCCCGAGATCGCCGCCGACGGGCTGGTCCTGTTCGGGTACAGCCTCGGCGGCTACCTGGCCGCCCGCGCCGCCGCCCACGAACACCGCCTGGCCGCCCTGGTGTTGGACGACGGCCTCTACAACTACCGGGAGGCCCACGACCGGTTCCTGCCGCCGTTCCTCCACGAGTGGATCGAGGCTGGCCGGGACGACCTCGTGGAGCCCGTCATGGGCCTGTTCATGCAGGTGAGCACCCAGGTGCGCTGGGCGCTGCGCAACGGGGTGTGGACGTTCGGCGCCGCGTCGGTGGCGGACTACATCCGCCGTACCGCCGACTACACCCTCGACGGCGTCGCCCGGCTCATCGACTGCCCCACCCTCGTCCTGGACGCCGAGAACGACCAGTTCTTCCGCGGCCAGCCCCAGCAGGTCCAGGCCGCGCTGACCTGCCCGCACACGCTGGTCACCCTGCCCGAGGCCGAGGGCGCGGGCGAGCACTGCCACATGGGTGCCATGTTCCGCCTCCACCAGGTGGCCTTCGACTGGCTGGACACCACCCTGGCCGGGGCCGCCCGGCCCGCGAGCTGACGGGGGTCGGACGGGAGGGCGTCACCGCTGGTGGGCGCCCGGGGAGGGAAGGCGGGCGGCGGTGTGCCCGGTCGCCCACGAACCGCGCGGGCGGTAGCGTCACCCTTGGTCGCCAGGGCGTTACGGTGCGCGCCCGGTGGAGGGCGTCGGCCGGGCCCTGGGGCAGGCCCGCCGTCCCTTCCGTCGACCCGACAGGAGTCGCCCCCATGGCCGTCCCCACCGACTTCGACCAGCACGCCACCGGCTACAGCCTCCCGCACGCGTACTGGCTGGCCAAGGCCGCCGAACTCGCCTACCAGGACGAGGCCGCGATCGAGGAGCAGGCCCGCGCCTGGGGCTTCGACACCGTGCGCCACCACCAGACGCGCTTCACCCCGCCGTTCCCGCTGCAGGACACCCAGGCCTACACCATGGCCGGCGACAACATGATCGTCACCGCGTTCCGCGGCACCGAGCCCGCGCAGATCCGCGACTGGCTCACCGACTCCACCACCCCGCCCTGGCCGGGCCCCGCCCGGACGGGCTACGTCCACTACGGCTTCGCCGAGGCCCTCGAATCCGTCTACCCGGACGTCGCCAAGGCCCTCTCCGACCTGCGGACCGGCGACCAGACCGTGTGGTTCACCGGCCACAGCCTCGGCGGCGCCCTCGCCATGCTCGCCGCCGCCCGGCTCGACCTGGAGGAGCCGAGCCTGGCGGCCGACGGCGTCTACACCTACGGCCAGCCCCGGACCTGCGACCGGCTGCTCGCCGCCGCGTACGACAAGGGCCTGCGCGGGCGCACCTACCGCTTCGTGCACGGCAACGACATCGTCCCCGAGCTGCCCCCGGAGCCCGCCTTCACCCACGTCGAGGCGCTGCGCCACATCGACTCCGCGGGCCGCGTCCAGGAGAAGGTCCCGCTGGTCTCCGCGCTGACCGACCGGGCCAAGGGCCTGGGCGCCGCGGCGTTCTCCCCGGACGGCGAGGGCATCCGCGACCACCTGATGCGCAGTTACCTCGCCGCGCTGGAGAAGGCCCTGGCCTGACCGGCGCGGGCTGGAGGGCTCGCGCCGGGGCGGGGGCGCACGGGACGGGCGCGGGCCCGGTGATCTTGGACGGATAGGCTGCCGTGAACTCAGGTCCTCGCGGTGAGGACGGAACTGATGAGGATCGGTGGTGTACGGACATGATGGGACCGGCGCATTCGCTGTCGGGTGCGGCCGCTTGGCTGGGGGTGGGCGCGGCGGCGGCCGGGATGGGGGAGCCGATGCCCTGGCCGGTCCTGCTCGCGGGGGCGCTGATCTGTGCGGGCGCGGCCCTGGCGCCGGACCTGGACCACAAGGCGGCGACGATATCCAGGGCGTTCGGGCCGGTGTCCCGGGCGCTCTGCGAGGTGATCGACAACCTCTCGTACGCGGTGTACAAGGCCACCCGTGGCAAGGGCGACCCGCGGCGCTCGGGCGGCCACCGGACGCTGACGCACACCTGGCTCTGGGCGGTGCTGTGCGGGGCGGGCGCGGCGGCGGTGGCCGTGTACGGCGGCCGCTGGGGCGTGCTGGTGGTGCTGTTCGTGCACATGGTGCTGGCGATCGAGGGACTGCTGTGGCGGCACGCCCGGGTCTCCAGCGACGTCCTGGTGTGGCTGCTGGGGGCGACCAGCGCGTGGATGCTCGCGGAGGTCCTCGACAAGCCCGGCAACGGCTCGCAGTGGCTGTTCGAGGAGCCCGGGCAGCAGTACCTCTGGATCGGCCTGCCGATCGCGCTCGGCGCGCTGGTGCACTGCCTGGGCGACGCGCTGACCGTCTCGGGCTGCCCGGTGCTGTGGCCGATCCCGATCGGGCGCCGGCGCTGGTACCCGATCGGGCCGCCGAAGGGCATGCGGTTCCGGGCCGGCAGCTGGGTGGAGATCAAGGTGCTGACCCCGGTGTTCATGGGGGTCGGCGGGGTGTGCGGGGCGGGGGCGCTCGGCTTCTTCGGCAACGGTTGAGGTCGATGTTCCTTCGGGGGAGGGGAGTTGGCGGCGCGTCGACCGGGTAGGCACCGGTCGGCGCGGGAGATGGGGGAGGCCGGCCTCCGGCGCCGGGAGCGTGTCCGGTACTCCTCGCGGCCTTGGGAGCGTGACAGATGGCGTCCGTACCGGGAGAGGTGGCGATCGTCACCGGTGCCGCCAGCGGGATCGGCCGGGCGGCGGCGCTGCGGCTGGCCCGGGCGGGCTGGGCGGTCGCGGCGGTCGACGTCGACGCGGCCGGTCTGGAGGGGCTGGCGCGGGAGGCTCCCGGGGCGCGCCCGTTCGTCTGCGACGTCACGGACCGTACGGCGGTCGCCGCCGTGGTCCGGGACGTCGGCCGCGAACTGGGCCCGCCCCGGCGGCTGGTGCACTGCGCGGGCGTCGGCGTGATGGGCCGGCTGCTCGACCGGGACGCGGCCGACACCCTGCGGGTGATGGACACCGTGTACGGCGGCACGCTCCGCCTGGTGCACGCCGTCGTCCCCGCCATGGCCGCCCGGGGCGGGGGCCAGGTGGTCATCCTCGGTTCGATCGCGGGCTGGGTGCCGGTGCCGATGGGCGGGGCGTACGGGGCGGCGAAGGCGGCGGTCCACTTCCTGGCCGAGACCGTCGCGGCCGAGCACCGGAAGGACCGGATCCAGGTCGTGTGCGTCTGCCCGCCCGCGGTGGAGACCCCGATGCTGGACCGGATGCGCGACGACTCCCCCGAACTGATGGGCCGGGTCCGCGGGTTGAGCACCGAAGCGGTCCTGGACTCGATGGACCGCGCCCTGGCGCGCGGTCGGCTGTGGGCCTTCCCCGGGCGCGGCACCCGCGCGATGTGGACCGCCCGGCGCCTGGCGCCCCGCCTCCTCGGTCGGACGATCGGCCGCCTGGTGGTCGGGAAGTAGCCGGGGCGCTGGTCGGGGGGTAACCGGGGTGCGGACGCCGGCGCGGCCGCTCAGCGGGCCGCGAGCAGGCCGTCCACCAGGGCGTCGAGGCCGTCCCGGTAGGTGTCCTGGGCGGTGAGCGGCGCCCAGCGGTCCGCGAGCCCGGCCAGGCGGGGGAGTTGCTCCGGGTCGAGGTCGGCGAAGACCTGCTGACGGTGGGTCGGGCGGTCGTCGGCGGGCTGTCGGCGGGCCGTCGACGTGCGGACCATGATCTCGCCGGCCGTGTAGTACCAGATGGCGCGGTAGCCCTGGACGGCCCGTTCCGGGGACAGGCCGCAGGCCACCAGGCCGTCGACGATCTGCTCGACGAACCAGAGCGAGTGGGCGGACATCAGGCTGTCCCCGGTCAGCACTTCCACGATCCACGGGCAGGCGGCGAGCGCCTCGTGGATGGCGGCCGCCGCGGCGACGACCCGTGCGCGCGGCTCGGCCGGGAGCGCGGTCGGTCGCAGTGTCCGCGCGGCGTAGTCGTCCAGCAGCAGGACGAGCAGCTCCTCCTTGTCGCGGACGTGGTGGTAGAGCGCCATCGGTGTGCTGCCGACCTCGGCGGCCAGGCGGCGCATGGTCAGCCGCTCGACGCCCTCCTCGTCCACGATCCGGCGGGCCGCCGTGACGACCTCCTCCCGGGAGATCCGGGGAGGCCGACCGGTGGCCTTGCGCCGCGTGGCGGGCTGCGCCGCGGCGGGCCGAGTTGCGGCCGGCTGGGGGGTGGCGGGCGGCGGAGTGGAGGGCTGCTGCATGCCCCCATCATCACCCGGGACTCGACAGTGGGGATCGCCCGGGGTTACTTTCTATACATGTACAAAAACTCACGGGGGCGCCCCGGCCGGGTGCTGGCGGCGGTGGCCGTCGCCCAGTTCGTCTTCGCCCTGGACATGTCGGTGGTCAACGTCGCCCTGCCCGCGATCCGGACCGACCTGGGATTCGCCCCGCTCGACCTCTCCTGGGTCGTGCACGTCTACGCGCTCACCTTCGGCGGGCTCCTGCTGCTCGGCGGCCGCGCGAGCGACCTGTACGGACGGCGCCGGCTGCTCCTGCTCGGCCTGGCCGTCTTCGGCCTCTGCTCGCTCGGCGGCGGGCTGGCCCAGGAGCCCTGGCAGCTGGTCGCCGCCCGCGCCGGGCAGGGCGTGGGCGCCGCGGCGGCCGCCCCGGCCGCGCTCGCGATGCTCACCACCACGTTCACCGAAGGGCCCGGGCGGGTGCGCGCGCTCGGCGTGTGGAGCGCGACGAACGCCGCCGGCGGAGCCCTGGGGGTGCTGGCGGGCGGGCTGCTGACCGAGTACGCGAGCTGGCGCTGGGTCATGCTGGTCAACCTGCCCGTCGTGGCGACGGCGCTCGCCCTGCTGCCCGCCGAGGCGCGGCCCGGAGAGCCCGTGAAGCCCGTACGGCGGGAGCGGCCGGACGTGCTCGGCGCCGTCCTCGCGACCGCCGGGATCGGGCTGCTGGTGTTCGGTGTGGTCCGCACCGACGTCCGGGGGTGGGGCTCCCCGGCCACCCTGGGGACGCTCGCCGCCGCCGGCGCCCTGCTGGCCGCCTTCGCTGTCACCGAGGCCAGGACCGCCGCGCCGCTGCTCCGCCTCGGCCTGCTGCGCAACCGCTGGGTGGCCGGTGCCAACGTGCTGGTGTTCCTGGCCGCCGCCGGGCAGTTCACCGCCTTCTACTTCGTCTCGCTCTACCTTCAGCAGGTCCTGGGCCTGGGCGCCGCCGCCACCGGCCTCGCCTTCCTGCCCTTCTCGGCCGGACTGGTCGCGGGCACCGTGTTCGCTACGCGCGTCGTCGCGCGCCGCACTCCGCGGGCCGCCCTGGTGCCCGGGGCCGTGCTGGCCGCCGCGGGCCTGGCCTGGTTCGCGCTGATCAGCCCGGACGGCGGCTTCCTCACCGACGTCCTCGGCCCGTCGCTGGTCACCAGCGTCGGCACCGGACTGGTCCTGGCCCCGGTCGCCGCCGCCGGGACCACCGGTGTGGCCGCCCGCGAGGCCGGGATGGCCTCCGGCCTGCTCAACAGCTCGCGCCAGCTCGGCGGCTGCGTCGGCCTGGCCGCCCTGGCCACCGTCGCCGCGCACCGCACCGGCGGCGCCACCGACCCGGCCGCCCTCAACGACGGCTACGCCACCGGACTGGCCGTCACCGCCGGGCTCTTCGTCCTCGCCGCGCTGGTGGCGGTCGCCGTGCTGCCCCGGCGGCGGCCGGAGGCGCCGGGCCTCCCCGACCCGCTCACCCCCGTAGTGGAGGGCCCGGCAGAAAGCTCCGCGCGGAACCGCGTGGAGAACCGACTGGAAGGAACCCGCTCATGACGACCACGCCGATCGAGGCCGTGGACCTGTTCTCCTCGGCCCTGCACATCCACCCCGACGGCGACGTCCGGGCCACCGGGCGGCGGATGACCGGCGGCGACGCCGGGGCCTGGCAGATCGCGACCTTCCACGTGGAGAGCGACGCCGAGGTCCACGCCGACCACTGGGAGATGCACCCCGAGGCCGAGGAGGCGGTCTGCTGCCTGGCCGGCGGCGTCCGGCTCTTCCTCCGCCCGGTCGAGCCCGGCGAGCCCGGCGAGGCCGGTGAGCCCGGCGAGGCCGAGTCGGTGGTACGGCTGACGGCGGGCACCGCCGCGATCGTGCCCCGGGGCCGCTGGCACCGGTTGGAACTCGACGCCCCGAGCGACCTGATGTCGATCACCCTCCGGACGGGTACCCGGCTGGAGCCGCGCACCGAGGCGGGCTGACCGGCGAGGGCCGTGGCAGGGTGGTCCGGCACGAGCCGGACCACCCTGGCGTGTCCGCCAACACCCGTTGCCGACAAGGGGATTGACGTCAGGCCGAGGGTGCGGCGGAGCCGGCGATCCGCGCCAGCAGGGCGGCGAGCTCCCCGGGCATGGACAGGAACGGGGAGTGGCTGCTCGGCAGCCGGTGGACGGTGTCGGCGCGGGCGGCGAGCCGGTGCTGCTGGGACAGGTCGAGGGCCTGGTCCTGGTCGCAGACGACGTAGCTGGAGGGCACCGTGCGCCAGCCCGCCGTGGTCACCGGCTCGGTGAAGGACCGGACGCTCTGCGGGCTCAGTCGGGCCACCGCGCGGTCGGCGACGTCGGCGGGCACGTCGGCGTAGTACTCCTGGCGGGCGTGGGCGACGTCCGGCGGGGTGTGGCCCGTGTCGTCCTCCGGTGAGGGAATCCCCAGGAAGGAGAACGCGCTCTCGCCCACGTCCAGTTGGAAGGCGGAGACGTACACCGCCCGCACCACGTTGGCGGCGCCCGCGACGGCCTCGGTGGCGGGGGCGCCGCCGTAGGAGTGGGCGACCGTCACCACCGGGCCGTCGATCCGCCGCAGGTGGTCGCGGATCACGGCGGCGTCCTCCAGCAGGCCCGCCGACCGGGTGCCCTCGGGGTGGGCGGCGGAGCTCGGCAGGTCCACGGCGTGGGAGCGCCAGCCGTCGGCGGCGAGGGCGGCGCGCAGGGGGTCCCAGCACCAGGCGCCGTGCCAGGCGCCGTGGACCAGCAGGAACGTGGGGCGGTCGGGGGCGGCGGTCACAGGCGGGTCCTCCGTCGTACGGGGCGCGGGCGGTGGGCCCGTCCGAGTATCCGGGGTGAACGTGACGGCGGTGTGACGCCGGGCGTGTCGCCGGCGCACCCGGGCCGGCCGTCAGCGGCCTCCGGTGGCGACGGCGGCGGCCGCCGCCGTCCCGGTGAGGCCGTGACGCTCCGCCAGCACACCCGCCTGGAAGCGGCTGTCCGCGCCCAGGGAGCTGTAGAGGCCGGCGATGTGCCGTCGGCAGTTGCGCAGCGAGAGCCCGAGCCGGCGGGCGATGACCTCGTCCTTCAGGCCGTCGGCGAGCAGCCGCAGGATCGTCGTCCGGAGCTCGTCCGAGACGGCGCGGGCGGCGGCCGGGCCGCTGCGGAAGGCCTCGCCCTGGTGCCAGAGCGTCTCGAAGGAGTCGGCCAGGTGGGCCACCACCGACGGCTGGTCCACCAGGACGAGCCCGTCGGTCCGTCCCCGCTCCGGCAGGAAGGCGCTCTCCCGGTCGACGACCAGCAGCGGGCCGCAGCTCTCCCCGGTGGTCCGCACCTCGGCGCCGGCCCGTTCCGCGGCCCGGGCCTGGCGCTGGGTGGGCAGGTGGAAGCGCGCGGGGTGCTGGTGGACGATCCGGACCCGCAGCGCGGGGTCGGTGCGCGGCAGTTCGGCCACGACCAGGTCGGCCAGCGCCGCCGCCGTCGGGTCGCCGCCGGGGCAGCAGAGGACGACCTCCCGGCGGGCCCGCAGCAGCCGGTCGCCGACGATCGCGTGCACGGCGCCGTGGCCCGGCGGCACCTCCTCCGGCCGTACGGCGGGTGCGCCGGTCTCCGGCCGTCCGTGGACCGCCTGCGCGGCCGTCCACGACTGCTCGGCCCGCCACGACTGCCCTGCCGCGGGCCGGACCGGTGCGGGCCGGTCCTGGCGGACGACCCAGGCGTAGAAGGCGACGGTGCCGTCGCCCGGCCCGGCGGCGGGGGTGGTGGGGGCCGGGACGGAGCCCAGTGGGGCTCCTGGTGCGTGTGGGGTGAACGCGATGTGGACGGTTCCACGTTCTCTCATGACAGCCCTCTTGACAGCTGGTGGCGGCCGACGGTCGACGGTCGCGTCCGGCGGTCGGTCGGCCCCGGAAGCGGTTGTTCGATCGTCGTCAACGTTCGCGGCGGCCGCCAGGGGGCGAGGGGGCCAGGAAGTTGTTGGCCGACTGAGGAGGGGTGGATGAATCCGGTGAAAACGGACGCGGTCCGGTCGTCGGGGCGGGAGGCCCTGCTCGATCGCGAGACGCGGCTGGTCTACGAGTGGGCGGTGCGGCACCGGCGGGTCGAGCCCGCCGACCTGGCGCGGATCTCCGCCGACCTCGGGCTCGGCGAGGCGCGCTGCCGGGCGGCCGTCGACCGGCTGGCGGCGCTGTGCCTGCTGGTGCGGCGGCCGGGAGCCGGGCCGGGCTGCTTCGCGGCGGTCGGCCCGGAGGCGGCCGCCGCCCGGCTGACCGGACGGGAGGAGGCGCGGCTGCGCATCGCGGAGGCCGAGCTGGGCCGCCGTCAGGCCGCGCTGGCGGGGCTGCGCGCCGAGGTGGCCTCGCTGGAGCCGGTGTACCGGGCGCAGGGCGGCGGCGTGGACGGCTCGGTCCGCCTGCTGGAGGACGCCCACGCGGCCGGTTCGGCGCTCGGCTCCGTGGTGGGCGCCGCCAAGGAGGAGGTGCTGACCGTC
The DNA here is from genome assembly GCF_042789775.1 of Kitasatospora sp. NPDC056800. Taxonomy (NCBI): domain Bacteria; kingdom Bacillati; phylum Actinomycetota; class Actinomycetes; order Kitasatosporales; family Streptomycetaceae; genus Kitasatospora; species Kitasatospora sp. NPDC056800. The sequence continues at coordinate 30,279 of NZ_JBHUAL010000065.1, forward strand.
CAGCCGGGCGGCGGGCACCCACAGGTGGACCTGACGGAGGCGCTGCCCCGGGACCTGGCCGCGCTGGGGCGGGGCGTCCGGCTGCGGAGCCTGTACCAGCACCCGGCCCGGTTCGACCCGCCCACCCGTTCCTACGCGGAGCTGGTCATCGCCGCGGGGGCGGAGGTCCGGACCCGCGCCGAGGTACCGGCCCGGCTGGTCGTGGTGGACCGGACCACGGCCTTTGTGCCGGCCCGGCTCGCCACCGGAGCGGCGCTGCTGGTCCGGGAGCCGTCCCTGGTCGCGTACTTCGTCGGGCTCTTCGAGCACGAGTGGAGCCAGGCGGTCCCGTACGACACCGCGCCGAGGGCCGCCCGTACGGTGTCCCGCGAGGTCGAGGACGTGATCGCGGTGCTGCTCGCCGCCGGGGAGAAGGACGACACGATCGCCCGGCGGCTGGGCATGTCGACCCGCACCTGCCGGCGCCACATCGCCGAGCTGCTGGCGCGTCTGGGTGCGCAGAGCCGGTTCCAGGCCGGGGCGTTGGCCGAGCGGGCCGGGCTCACCGTTCCGGCGGACGCCACCGGGCCCTGCTGAGGCCGACCCCAACCCGGCGGGCACGGCGGGCAAGGGCCCGGGAACGACGGACGGAGGCCCGCCGGGTGGTCCCGGCGGGCCTGCGCGTCGTCGGTCGGAGGATTACTCCGCAGCCTCGACCGGGGCGCCGAACGGCAGGTGCAGGTCGGTGCTCCAGTGGCTGAACGGGACGGCCGCGTCGTCCTGGGCGGCCTCGAGCGCCTGGAGGGAGAGGATCGTCGACATCAGAGACCGGCCTCCTCGGCGACGGGCGCCTCGGCGCGGTAGTGGGCGAAGCTGCTCCAGTGGCTGTTGGGCTCGACGGCACCGGTGCCGATCTCGCTCTGGAGGCCCTGGAGGGCCAGGATCTGGGTCATGGTCGTTCCTTTCCGTGGTGGTGCCGGCCACCGGATGGTGGCCGTGGTGGTCCCCCGGGTCCCAGGGGCCTCGAAGCCTCAGGGCCTCGAAGCCTCAGGACCGGGGAAGTCGGTGATGCCGGGCAGCGGCACCGGGCCGAGGACGGCCTCGTGCAGCGCGACCAGGACTCCGGCGGCGCCGGTGGCCAGGTCCGCCGACAGGCGCATCGAGCGCCGGCCCGGGAAGGCGAGGTGGCCGCGATGGTTCATCACGTGCCACTCCAGCAGCCGCAGGTGGCGGTCGGCCTCGGCCCCGCGTCCGCCGCGCAGCAGGTGCAGTACCAGGCCGGCCCGGCCCTCGAACAGGCCGGCCGCCGCGATCAGGTCGGGGAGGCAGGCGCGGTCGGCGGCGGCGGTCGCCTGGGCGAACCGGCCGGGCAGCCGGCCCGCGCCGTCGGGTCGGTCCGCCCCGCTGTGCCGAGCCAGTTCGGAGATCAGCCGGGCGGTGCCGACGCCGCCCGCGGCCAGGTACGGGAGCTTGCGGCGGTGGCGGTCCTCGACCAGGAAGAGCATCCCGTCGGTGACGTCCGCCTCGTCCAGTTCGCGGCCGAGCGCCGCCTCGGCCGCCGTCAGCCAGCGCCGCTCGCCGGTGTGCCCGTACAGCCGCAGGAACAGTGCGGCCTGCCCGCTCCAGCCGTCCAGCAGGCCGCGCAGCCGGGGCGCGGGCTCGTCCCGGGCCAGCTCGTGGCCGAGGGCCAGGGCCCGGTCGGCGAGCCGCTCGCGGCCGAGCATGTCGGCCAGGTCGAGCAGGCCGAGCGCGATGCCGGCCCGTCCGGAGCCGAGCCCCGGATCGGCCGGGGCCTCGGTGGCGAGCAGCCGCTCGACCAGCGCGTCGGCCTCCCGGGTCGCCCCGAGCCGGGCCAGCGTCCAGGCGATGCCGGTCAGCCCGTCGTAGAGGCCGGGCGGCAGGTCGGCCGCGGCGTCCGCGCGGGCCACCAGCCAGTCGGTGTGCTCGGGCGGGGCGGGGCGGCCGCAGGCCCGGAGCGCGTACAGGACGCCGGCCGCGCCGTAGGACAGTCCCAGGCCGCCGTGGCCCGGGCCGAACTGTTCGACGTCGCCGGGGAAGAGGCGGTCCGTCCGGTCCGGGGTGGCCATCGCCAGGATGCCCGCGGCCAGCGAGTCCAGCACCGGGCGCCAGGTCTCGGTGTCCGCCGAGGGCTCCTGGGGCCAGGCCGGACGAGCCGGCCCCGCGGCGCCGTCGGCGGCACCCGGAGCGCGTTCGGTGGCGCCCGCCGGCAGCTTCCCGCCGGCCGCCCGGTGCAGTGCCTCGGCGACCCCGGCCCCGAACCCGGCGGGCACGGGGTAGCGGCGGGAGATCTCCCGGCCGGCCAGCTCGGCCTTGCCCGAGTCCAGCCCGAGCTGGATGTTCAGCGGGAGGAAGAGGTAGAGCCGCAGCGCGGCCAGCGCGTACTCGTCGACGGCGGTTCCGCACCGGGCCTTCGGCGAGACGAAGCCGGGCGCGCCCAGCGGGGGAGCGGCGGGGTCGTCGGCGGGGAAGGCGATCTCGAAGTCGACCAGCGCGCAGCGCCCGTCCGGTCGGACCATCACGTTGTTGGGGTGCAGGTCGCCGAAGACCAGCCCGCGCTCGTGCAGCGCCGCCAGCATGCCGCCGACCTGGTCGAGCACGTCGAGCGCCCAGTCGGTGTACGCGGCCAGCTCGGCCTCGTCCGGGTCGGGGTGGGTGAGCGGGCAGGTGCGGGTGAAGACGTCCTCCAGCCGCTCGCCCTCGATGTACTCCTCGACCAGGTAGTGGTGCTCCCAGACCTGCCGGTACTCGTACAGGGCGGGCACGAAGTCCACCCCGGCCAGCGCCTCCAGCACCCGGCGCTCGCTCAGCAGCCGCTGCACCGCGTCCCGGCCGGCGTAGTCGAGCCCGGCGTGCGGGCGGGCCTCGCGCAGCACCACCTGTCGGCCGTCGCGCCGGTCGGTGGCCTGGTAGATCCCGCCGCCGTTGGAGAAGTGCAGCGCCTTGACGACCTCGAACGGGAAGTCGGCCGGGGCCTCGGCCTCACGCGCGGCGTCGGCGGCGAGCTGGGCGGAGACGAGGTCCGGCACCGGTGCCCAGTCCGGCACGGTGAAGACGGTGCCCCGGGTGTCGGGCACCAGTGCGCCGTCCGGGCCGAGCATCGCCGGGACGCGCCGGCCCCGCTCGTCGGTGCAGTGGCGTTCGACGAAGGAGCCGTAGCGCAGGTAGAGCGGGCCCTCCCGGTAGCGCAGGTCGCTCAGGACGTAGGGGCCGGGGACGCCCTTCAGCAGGGTGGACAGGTCGTCCAGCACCCGGGCCAGCCGGGTGTCGTCCTCCGGGTAGAGCGTGATCAGCTTGCCGCTGGCGCGGCGGTCGGCGTACTTGCTGTTCAGGGCGAGCACGGTGGCCCGGCCGCGCAGGAACTTCCAGGTCAGCCCGTGCTCCAGGCAGTACGCCAGGACCTGCTCGACGACCTGCTCCGCCTCGTCCGGGGTGGCCGAGACGTGCACCTTCCAGCCCTGCTCGGGGAGTCGGGCGTGCGGCGGCCGCAGGCTGATCCAGGGGCCGTGCTCGTGGCGCTCCCAGCCCGGCGGCAGCGGGGCGGTGGCGGCGGCGAACCGGTCGTCGGCGTGCTCGGCGCGGGCGGGGTCGTCGTAGAACAGCGGGTCGGCGAAGCAGTGGCGCTCGTAGCGGTCGTCCATGGTGCCCGCCTCAGCCCGCGGTCCGCGGCCGGCACCCGGACGCGCCCGCTCCGGTGGCCGGCCGGCCGTCGGATGTCGTCGTCATGGGAGCCCCCCGGGTGCGGTCGATCCCGCCGGTTGCGGGCTGCTTCCGACCCTGCCAGCCGGGGTGGGCGGGGTCGACGGGTCCGACCCGCCACCTTCGTGCCTGGCAGTTTGCGGGCGGGTCCTGGAGGCGGCGGCTGTCCGCCCTCGCTCAGCGGTGTCCGCCGACGCCGGTGGCGGCGGCCGCGACCGGTGTGCGGTCGGGCTCCGGGCGCTGTTCGGTGTGCTGTTCGGTGCGCGGCTCGGGGGCGAGGTAGCGGCTGCGGACGGCGGCGACGATCTCGGCGCTCGCCCGCCCGTCGCCGTAGGGCGAGGGGAGCTGCGCCAGCCGTTCGCCGACGGCCTCGTCGGCGAGCGGGGCGATCAGGCGGCGGTTGGCCTCCTCGGGCATGCCGGGGTCGAAGGAGCGCAGGCCGGCCTCGACGTGGACGACGGGTATGCCCGCGCAGTGCGCCGCGAGGGCGCCGGCGGCGGCGGTGTTGGTGTCGCCCTGGACGAGGACGGCGGCCGGTGGGCGGGCCGCGAGGTGGTCGCTCAACGCGCTGACCATCCGGCCTATTCGGCGTCCGCGCGGTTCGCCGCCGACGCCCTTCAGCAGGTGGTGCGGGCGGGGGAGGCCGTACTGGGCGAAGAACGTGGTGGTGAGGGCCGGGTCCCAGTGCTGGCCGCTCCAGACGATGCGGGCCCGCGGGCCGAGGAGGCGGGCCGCTCCGTCGCGCCGTCGCCGGAGTCGACGTACCCGTCCGGCGGCACCCGGACCCTGGTCGGCCTCACCGTCAACGCCGTCCACCTCACCCTGCTGCCGTCGCTGAACGGCGCCAACCTGGTCATCGGGCACGCCCGGTGCGGCGGCGCCGAGCCCGCCGCCGCCGTGCCGATGATCAACCCGTCCGTCGCGGGGATGAGCGGCGGGGCGGTGCTCGCCGGCGTCCTGGCCACCGTCTACGTCCGCCGCCGCAACGCCCGGTCCGCCGCGTCGGCCGCCCGCCGCCCGCCGCGGTCAACCCGGCTTCCGGCACCTCGCCCTGACGTGTGAGGCGCCGCCGCCGGGTGACGGGAAGGCCCGTCCCACCACCACCGGACCGCCCCGGCCGGTCCGGCCCGGCCCTCCGTACCCGGCACCGCGGGGTGCCCGCGGCCGGAGCCGTCGGACCCGGTCCGACCGCTCGCCTACCCTACGAACCGACCGGCCGTACCGGCCGTGGCCGCTCTAGGAGGAGTCCCGTGTCGTCCTGCGACCCCAAGTACGCTCCCGTCGGCGATGTGAGCGCGGCGCTCATGGTGATCGACTCCCGGCTCAAGTCCATCTACGACGGCAAGTCCGGGACGGACCCCGAGCACCAGCGGCTGGTCGACCAGCTCACCGCGTCCTTCGGCCCCGGCGAGGCCGAGGCGCTGGTGGAAGGCGCCTGCACGCTCGTCTACATGTACATGAACTGGCTGCGCACGGCCTTCGAGAAGCAGGAGGAGGACGTGATCGAGCACGCGGTCCCCAGCCTGGTGGCCACCATGCGGATGATGCCGAGGACCTTCAGCCCCGAGGTCATCCCCATCATGGCCGGCCTGCTCATCGCCGCCGGTACGGGCCTGAGCCCCAACCTCTGGCGCGCCCAGTACGGACCGTGGACGAAGGAGGAGATGAACCCGTTGGAGGCCATGGTGGTCCTGCTCGCGGAGTACATCAACCGGATCTCGGGCAACGGCCAGGACTTCGCCACCAGGCTGATCACCGACGTGCTGTCCCAGTTGGACTAGGAGTACCGGCCCCGAACGCGCCAGTGGCGCCGCCCTCGGTGGGGCGGCGCCACTGGTGTCCTGCTGGTGTCAGGCGGGGGTCCGAGCGGGCGTCAGCTGTGGCGGCCCGGTCGGCGGTAGGCGACGAAGCAGAGGACGCCGCCGCCGAGGAGGGCGATGGCTCCGAGCGCCGCGACCAGGGTGTCGGAGGAGGAGCCGCCGGTGTGCGGCAGCTCGCCGCTCTCCGACGCGCTCGGGGTGTGGGGGTGGGTGGGGGTCGCGGTGGCCGTCGCGCTCGGCGAGGACGTCGGTGACGGTGACGGTGACGGGGAGTTGGACGGGGACGGGGACGGCGACGGGCTCGGGCTCGGCGACGGGGAGGGGGACGGCGACGGGCTCGGCGAGGGCGAGGGCGACGGGGAGCTGGTCTGGAGGATCACGCCCAGGTCGAGGTCGAGGTCGCGCTGCCCGCCGCTGAGGGTGACGGTCTGGGTGATGCCGGTGGTCGGGTCGCCGTCCGAGTCCTTGCTCGGGTCGGTGCCGGCGTGCTGCTTGGTGACGGTGGCGCCCTTGGGCAGGGTGGTCAGGTCGAACTGCACCGCGTAGCTGCCGTCCGGCAGGTTGTCGAACAGGTAGTGCCCGGTGGCGTCGGTCACCGTGGTGACCGGCTTGCCGTCCTTGTCCCGTACGGGCTGCCCGTTGCCGTCCAGCAGGCGCACGGTGACCCCGGGGATGCCCTCGTCACCGGGCTTCTGGATCCCGGAGCCGTCCCGGTCGTGCCAGACGAAGTCGCCCAGCGCGTTGTTGGAGGGGGCGACGCGCTTGACCGCGACGCCGACCTTGGCGGGCTCGGCCGGCAGCAGCTGGCGGCCGGAGGCGTCGGTGGCGGTGTACGCGAAGCTGTTCCAGGCGTACTCGCCCTCCGGCGCGTCGTAGGAGGCGACCATCGGCCAGGTCAGGGTGAAGGACTCGCCGGAGGCCAGGGCGCCGGGGCGGCTGAGGCGGAACCAGGTGGCCGTTCCCGGCCCGGGGAAGGTGGTGCTCCAGACCGCGGCGCTGTTGCAGCCGGTGCGGTCGACCAGCAGCGGGTTCACGCAGGGGTTGGGGTCGGTGGCGTACTCGATCACCACGGTCGGGTCGTTGCTGGTGATCGGCTGGCTGAGCGACGGGGTCCAGGCGCTGCCGCGCGGGGCGTCCTGGGTGAGCACGTAGTTGTCGCCGGGGGTGGGGAGCTTGTCGTAGGCGATGAAGTCGGTGACCGGGTCCGGGGAGTCGTTGCGGACGGTCATCCGCCAGGACGTCTGGCCGCCGGGGGTGGCGGTGCCGATGGTCATGTAGTCGGCGTCGAGGTCCCCCTTGACCTCCTTGTAGGAGCGCAGCACCGCCGGCACGTCGACCTGGATCTGCGAGGAGGCGTGGCACATCAGCTCGGTGGTGTCGCCGTTGCCGTTGAGGTCGAGCACGTCGGGGGTGCTGCCGCTGTCGGAGCCGGAGTACATGCAGGCGACCGGGTGGGTGGGCTGGTCGACGGTGACGTAGACGTCGTTGGTCAGCGTGCCGGAGCGGATGCTGTCGGCGACCTGGACGTCGAAGAGCATCCGGTAGGCCATGGCGTCGTGCAGGTACGTCGAGTCGGGGGCGCCGGCCGGCCATTCCATCTTGACGAGCTGGCGCCCGTCCGGGCCCGGGGTCACGGTGATCGACGAGGGGGCCTTGGCGTCGGGGTAGTCGGGGTCGGGCCGGGCCGAGCCGTCGATGTAGACGACGCCGGCGGGCAGCAGGTCGTACAGGACGAGCGGGCGGTCCAGGTCGTGGGCGCTGCGGTTGTACGGGATGACCTGGAAGGTGGCCTTGCCGCCGGGGGCGGACAGCTCGCCGGCCACGGTGGTCTTGGCGGCGCCGAGGTTGGTGGCCTGGGTGATGGTGGTCCGGGCGCAGGCGTTGGCGTTGGCGGTGGTGGTGCCGTCGGTGGCGCTGGTGTCCACGCAGTTGGTCAGCGGCTCGGGGGCGGGGCGCCCGTCGTGGCCGGGGGTGGCGACCTGGGTGACCAGCTGCACCGCGTTGCCGGGGCTCCAGCCGGTGGGGATCGGGCCGTTCCAGGTGAGCTTGAGGCCGTCCAGCCACTGCCCGGCGGGGATGCCGAGCACGTCGTTGGCCGGGTCGCCCGCGCCCTGGGCGAAGGTGAGCCGCCGTGCGGTGGAGCCGTTGAACGGCGTGCCCGGGGTGAAGGTGTGCCAGGTGGGGTCGCCGTTGAGGCGGTACTGCAGGGTCAGTTGGATGCTGGTGGGGTTCCACGGCTCCAGCTGGAGGGACTGCGGGAAGATCCAGTTGTAGACGCCGTCGGTGCTGCCGGCCCCGGGGTCGGTGATGGTGAGGCTGGTGGCCGGGCCCGCGGTGTTGGTGGCGGACAGGCTGAAGGAGTTGAGGTCGCCGTTGGTGGTGGTGTCGCGCCAGACCTTGCTGGCGGTCACCACCACGCCGGTCACCGGGGGCTGGAAGGTGTTGGTGGTGACGGACGAGGTGTCCAGCTGCCGTTCGGCCTCGGTGAGCGGCGCGCCGAGCAGGTCGACGGTGTTCTCGGAGGTGGTCCCGTCCGGGAAGGAGGCCGCCGGGTAGTTGACCACCAGGACGCCCGGGTTGCGGCAGCCGCCGCGCCCGTTGCCGGAGACGAACGGGCCGATGTCGTAGCCCCAGGTGTTCGGGCCGGGCGGCACCTGCGTCCAGCCCGGCGAGCGGCCGGTGTCCACCACCGCGCCGGGCGGCAGGGTGTCCAGCAGCCGGCTGCTGTCCAGGTCGACGTTGGGCACGTTGTCGGTGGCGCAGGGGGTGAACTGGTAGGTGACGGTGCGGTTGTCGCTGCTGGAGGTCTGGATGCCCTTGGTCACCGTGTACTGCGGCTGCACCTGGGCCGTGGTGTTCGCGGTGGCGGTCTGCGAGGTCTCGCCGGTGGCCGACATGGTGGCCGAGTTGGTCGAGGTGGCGCCGTTCGGGGTGGTGAAGTTCGGGTACTTCATCGTCACCGTGATGGTGGCGGTGGTGCCCGGACTGAGGTCCTTCAGCCTGATGTCCATCGTGCCGCCCGTCGCGCCCGCGGCGGGCACGGTGGAGGCGGCCACGTCGACCGAGGACGGGTCCGGCGTCCAGCCGAGGAACTGCATGTTCGACGGCAGGGTGTCGAGGATGTTCCCGCCCGTGCACTCGGTGATGGAGCAGGTGTAGCGCAGCGTGTAGGTGACGTTCTCCCCCGGGGAGACGGTCGCCTTGTCGACGCTCTTGGTGAAGGAGATCGCGGCCTGGGCCGGTGGGGCCAGCACGCTGCTGCTCAGCAGCGAGCCGGCCACCAGCGCCAGGACCGAGGCGATCCGCCCGGTCCGGAATGGAAGTCGCATAGCGGGCAGTCCAGCCGATCGCCCCGGCGCACCGGTCGGCGACACGAGGGCCGGTCGCGGCGGTTCACCTGCTCGGCGGTCACCCGCCCGGCGGCAGCGCGGCCCGGGGCGGTACGGCGTTCCGGGGCGGTACGGCGTTCCGTGGGGGCTTTGCGGCCGACGGGCCGGGCCGCCCCCGCCGAGCTCCCCCCTGCGGGCGGCGCAACCGGAGCGCCGGGCGGCGCGACCCGGGTGGCTCAGCCGAACATCACACCGGTCTCCCGGGCCAGGGTGTCCAGCCGGTACTGGGTGACGTGCTCGACGTTCGCCGGGTCGATCGTGCGCACGCCCTCGGCGGCGAGCCGCTCGTTGATCTCCTCCAGGTGCTCCCGGACGACCTGCTTCTCCGCCTCGGTGGTACGGCCCTGGTGCGGCCGTCCGGCGTGCTCCAGGCCGGCGTGGTCGACCCGCTCCCGGCCGGCGGCGGGCGCCGCCCCGCGCACGGTGGTGGGCGCGGCCTCCCGCACGGGGGTGGGCGCCGTCTCGCGCGCGGCCGTCCGGGCGGCCGGGCGGGCGCCGCGCAGCACCTCGGCCATCGGCGCGGCCGAGGCCAGCCGGTCGAAGGTCGCCGCCTCCATCACCACCGTCTGCGGCTCCGCCCGGTCCGGGTGGTGCAGCTCGACGGTGACCAGGTCGAGTGCCAGCTCCCGCACGCCGCCCAACTCCCCGGCCAGCGCGTCGATCTCGACCGGACCGTCCGTCAGGTCGGGGTGCCGGAGCACCACCACCCGCACCAGGTCCGCGTCGCTCTCCGCGTGCTTGCCGGTCAGGTCCGAGAACCGGATGATCTTCTGGCCCATGTCTCCCTCTCCTGTGCCCCTGTGATCAGCCGAGAGCCTACGCCGGGATGATCATCGGCGCGCGCAAGCGGCCGGGCCCGGGGGAGCACCCCCGGGCC
>NZ_JBHUAL010000066.1:0-39954 GCF_042789775.1 Kitasatospora sp. NPDC056800
TCGCCCTGATCACCGACGCGATGGGCGCGGCCGGCATGGGCGACGGCCTCTACCCGCTCGGCCCGCTCCAGGTCGAGGTCAAGGACGGCGTGGCCATGCTCCCGGACGGCAGCTCCATCGCCGGGTCCACGGCGACCCTCGACCGGGTGTTCCGAAGAGCCCTCACCGTCGGGAGGCTGACGCTCGGCCAGGCCGTCGAGTCGCTGTCCGCCACCCCGGCCCGGCTGCTCGGCCTGGGCGACTCGATCGGCTCGCTGGAGACCGGCAAGCTCGCCGACCTGGTCGTGGTCGACTCGGAGGGCTACGACCTGGTCGCGGTGATGCGCCGCGGCCGGTGGATCGTCGGCGGCGAGAGGTTCTCCACCGTCAAGCCCGCCTGAGCGACGCCGACGGCCGCCCTCCCCCACGCGGGGACGGGCGGCCGTGGTGTGTCGTGGTGGTCCCGGTCGGGCCGCGGGCGGTGGTGGTGGCTCAGGCCGCCGGTGCCGTCGCCTTGAGGACGCCGAGCAGCCGGGTGACCTCGGCGGCGACGGCCGCGCGGGCCGGCCCGAGGTAGCGGCGGGTGTCGACCAGCCGCGCGTCGTCGGCCAGGGCCCGGCGGACGGCGGTGCTGAACACCCGGTTGAGGTGGGTGGCGATGTTGACCTTCGTCATGCCGGCTTCGACGGCCGCGGTGAGGTCCCCGTCCGCCACACCCGAGGAGCCGTGCAGTACGAGCGGGACCGGCACCGCCCGGCGCAACCGTCCGATGAGCTCGAAGTCGAGCGCCGCGTCGCGGGTGGGCATCGCGTGCGAGGTGCCGACGGCCACCGCGAGCGCGTCCACGCCGGCCGCGGCGACGAACGCCGCGGCCTCGGCCGGATCGGTGCGCACACCCGGGGCGTGGACGCCGTCCTTGCCGCCGACCTCGCCGAGTTCGGCCTCCACCCAGACGCCCGCGGCGTGGCACCGCCGCACCACCTCGGCGGTGGCCCGCACGTTCTCCCCGTACGACAGCGCCGAAGCGTCGAACATCACCGAGGTGAAGCCCAACTCGACGGCTTGGCCGACGAGTTCCACGGAGGTGGCGTGGTCCAGGTGGACCGCGACCGGCACCCGCGCGGCCCGGGCGACGGCCAGCGTGGCGGCGCCGATCGGCCCGAGGGCGCCGTGGTAGCGCACGGCGTTCTCGCTGATCTGCAGGATCACCGGCGCACCGGCGGCCTCGGCCCCGGCGACGATCGCCTGGGCGTGCTCCAGCTGGATGACGTTGAAGGCGCCGACACCGCACGCGGCTTCGGCCGCGGCGGCGGCGATCGGGCCGGTTCCGCTCAGGGGCATGGGTCGGACTCCTCGGTGGCGAAGGGGTGGACGTCCACGCGGGACCGCAGGGCGTGGTGGAGGGCGGGGTCGAAGTCGCCGGCCAGCGGTGCGGCGACGGCGGCCGCGGACAGTGCCACGGCCTCGGCCAGCCGGTCGGGCCAGGGCTCACCGCGGACCAGGCCGAGGGTGAGCGCGGCGACCGCGGCGTCGCCCGCGCCGGTGGGGTTGCCGGCCAGCCGCTCGGGCGAGCGGGCGCGCCAACCGCCGTGCGGGGTGACGGCGACGAGGCCGTCGGCGCCGAGCGAGGCGACCACCGCACCGGCGCCCGCGGCCCGCAGCCTGCGGGCGGCGGCCACCGGATCGGTGAGGCCGGTGGCGGCGGTGAGTTCCTCCGCGTTCGGCTTGACCAGGGCCGGTCCGGCCGCCAACGCCGTGCTCAGCGCCGTCCCGTCGGCGTCGAGCACCGCCGGGACGCCGTGCGCGTGCGCGAGCCGGAGCAGGTGGGCGTAGGCGTCCTCGGGCACGCCGCGCGGCAGGCTGCCGGAGAGGACCGCCGCCGCGGCGTGCGGCAGCAGGGTGTCGAGGTGGTCGAGGAACCGCGCCCATTCCCCGACGCCCACCACCGGGCCGGGTTCGAGCAGGATCGTGGTGTCCCCGGCGTCCTCCTCGACCACGGCCACCGTCCGCCGTGACTCGCCCGCGATCGCCAGCATGCGGTCGGCCAGGCCGGCGGACGCCAGTTCGGCGCGGATCGCCCGGCCGGTGAGGCCGCCGGTCAGGCCGGTGACCACGGTCGGGTGGCCGAGGGCGTGCAGGATCCGGGCGACGTTGACGCCCTTGCCGCCCGCGCGCTGGGCCACCGCCCGGACGCGGTTGCTGCCGTGCGGGCGCATCCGGTCCAGGTGGTGGGTGATGTCCAGGGCGGCGTTCAGGGTGACGGTGAGGATCACGCCGCCGCTCCCTCGCCCAGAAGGTCCCGCGCGAGCAGTCCGGCACCGAAACAGCCCGCCTCGTGGCCGAGTTCGGCGGGCAGGAGCTCCGGCATCGTCTGGAAGGAGAGCCGCGCCGTCAGAGCCGTCCGCAGTGGCGCGAAGTACGGCTCGCCCGCCCGGGCGAGGCCGCCGCCGATCACGATCCGCTCGGGGTCGAGCAGCGTGATCGCGCTCGCCAGGCCGTCGGCGAGCGCGTCGACGGCCTCCCGCCAGACGGTGGCGGCCGTGCGGTCCCCGGTCGCGGCGCGCCTGCCGACCTGCTCGGCGGTGACGCCCGCCTCCCCGGTGGCGGCGGTGTAGCGACGGGCGACGGCGGCCGCCGAGGCGAGGGTCTCCACGCAACCGCGACGGCCGCAGGCGCACGGCTCGCCGCCGGGGCGCACCACCAGGTGGCCCAGCTCGCCGGCCCGGGTGTGGCTGCCGGTGAGCGGCCGCCCGTCGACCATCAGCGCGGCGGCGATCCCGGTGCCGACGGGTACGAAGAGGAAGTCGCGGCTGCCTCGGCCGGCGCCGGCCCTGGCCTCGGCGATGCCCCCGGCCCGCACGTCGTGCCCGAACGCGACCGGGATGCCCAGGTGTTCGGACAGCAGCTGCCGGACGGGCAGGTCCCGCCAGCCGAGGTTGGCGGCCAGCACCGCGGTGCCGGCCGCCTCGTCGACGATGCCGGGCACGGCGATCCCCGCGGCGGCCGGGCGGAAGCGCCCGGCGAGTTCGGCGGCGCGGTCGAGGACGGTCTGGAGGACGGCCTCCGGCCCGCGTTCGGCGCGGGTGAACCAGCGCTCGGTGTGGCGGAGGCGGCCGTCCGCGGCCACCGCCGCGCCCTTGATGTGGGTTCCGCCGACGTCGAGGGCGATCGCCGTCGCGGTCACGGCCGGGTGAGCACGATGGAGCGGGTGAGGTTGCGCGGCTGGTCGGGGTCCAGGCCGCGGCCCTTGGCCAGTTCGACCGCGAGCCGCTGGGCGCGGATCAGGTCGGCCATCGGGTCCAGCGCGCTCACCGACAGCACGGCGCCGGTCGGCTCGACCTGGTCGACCAGCCCGGTCGGCGGCTCGCCGAAGAACCACACCACGCTGCCGCGGCCGGTGACGCTGATCGGGCCGTGCCGGTACTCCATGGCCGGGTAGGACTCGGTCCACGACCCGGAGGCCTCGCGCAGCTTGAGGGCCGCCTCGTGGGCCAGGCCGACCGTCCAGCCGGTCCCGAGGAAGGTGAACTGGCCCGCCTCGGTGGCCCGTTCGGGCAGCGGGGCGGCCAGCGCCCGCTCGGCGTGGGCGGCCAGGTCGGCGGGGGCGAGCCCGAGGCGGCCGCGCAGCAGCGCCAGCGCGGTGGTGGCGAAGCGAGTCTGCACCACCGACTTCTCGTCGGCGAACTCCAGGTCGACCACGGTGCCGGCGGCCGTGCCGATCGGGGTGGCGAGGTCGCCGGTGAGCGCGACGGTCGGCGTCCCGCCGCAGCGCCGCAGCGCGGCGAGCACCTCGGTCGTGGTTCCCGAGCGGGTGATGGCGACGACGCGGTCGTAGGCCCGGGCCGCCGGGAACTCGGAGGCCGCGAAGGCGTCGGTCTCACCGAGGCCGGCACCCTCGCGGAGGCCCGCGTACGCCTGCGCGATGTAGAGCGAGGTGCCGCAGCCGATCACGGCCACCCGTTCGCCGTGCTCGGGCAGTCCTGCGGGCTCCAGTTCCAGTGCCCTGCGCCAGCACTCCGGTTGGCTGGCGATCTCCCGTTCGACGTGACTCATCTGGCTCTCCTCGCTGGGGGCACGGGCGGCGCGCTCGGGGACAGGTCCGCACCGAGCGCCGCTTTCTGCTGCAAGCATCTGCTTGAAACTGCTCTATTCATAGCCCAACGCGTCATCTGTGAGCAATACTGATCCACCGAGTGCCTTGCGGCACCCGGCCGGCGAGGCAAACTCAGTTCGGCGCATCTGCTCGATGTTGAGCAAACAGTGGTCATGCAGCGCAGCTTCGTGCAGGTCGCACCATCCCCCACCCGGGCCACCGCGGGGTCGGCCCCCACTCGCAAAGGCGGTACCAGAGATGAAGCGGCGCCTTTTCGCCCTGTCCGCGGCCACCCTGGCCGGAACGCTCGCACTGTCCGGATGCGGCAAGGGCTCGGCCTCCGGTTCGACCTCCGCCGACGGGGTGACGACGATCAGGTTCGTCGCCGCCGACTACGGCTCCAACGGCCAGAACCCGAGTCAGGCGTACTGGCAGGGCGTGATCTCGGCCTTCGAGCAGCAGAACCCCGAGATCAAGGTCGACCTCCAGGTCATCAACTGGAACGACATCGACACCCAGGTCAAGACGATGGTGCAGAACGGCAACCAGCCGGACGTCCTGCAGACCGGCGGCTACGCGGACTTCGCCAAGAACGGCCAGCTCTACCCGGCCCAGGAGGTCCTCTCCGGCAGCACCGCGGCGGACCTACTCCCCGCGATGGCGCAGGCCGGCGAGCAGGACGGCACCCGGTACGGCATCCCGTTCATCTCCAGCGCCCGGATGTTCCTGTTCAACAACGAGCTCTTCAGGAAGGCCGGCCTCGACCCGGCCGCCCCGCCCAGGACCTGGGCCGACCTCACCACCGCCGCCACCGCGCTGAAGAACGCCGGCGTGGAGATCCCGCTCGGCGTGCCGCTGGGCAAGGAGGAGGCGCAGGGCGAGTCGTTCATCTGGATGCTGGAGAACCACGGCGGCTACCAGGACGCCAAGGGCCGGTACAGCATCAACTCGCAGGCCAACGTCGACACCTTCGGGCAGCTCAAGAGCTGGGTGGACGCCGGCCTGACCGAGCAGAGCCCGGCCTCCGTCAACCGCACCGACCTGGCCAAGGACTTCGCCTCCGGCAAGGTCGGCATGCTCAACGGCATCCCCACCCAGCTGAACGACCTCAAGGGCATGGACGTCACCTGGACCGCGATGCCCAGCAAGGACGGCACCGGAAAGGCCACCCTCGGCGTCGCCGACTGGATGATGGCCTTCAGGAAGGGCGGCCACAAGGAACAGGTCAAGGCCTTCCTCGACTTCGCCTACGGCCGGGACAACGCGGTGAGGTTCGACAAGGAGTACAGCCTGCTGCCGGTCACCCGGTCCGCGCTCACCGCGCTCCAGGCCGACCCGGACGAGCAGGCCCTGGCACCGTTCCTGCAGATCCTGCCCACCGCCACGTTCTACCCCCTCAGCGACCCGACCTGGCCGGCGGTCTCCGCGCAGATCAAGACGCAGATCGGCAGCGCGGTCAGCGACCCGAAGAAGACCCTCGACGCGCTCCAGAAGGCCGCGCAGCAGGCCGGTGAGTGACCCGGACGAGCGAACAAGGAATCCCGACACCGTGTCATCCCCCAGCAGCACAGACGCCCGGCCCGGCGAACCCGCCCGGCCGGCCGCGCCGCCGAAGCGTCCGTCGGCCCCGGGCCCGGGCCCCGCACCCGGGCGCCGTGCCCTGTTCGAACGGCTCGGGCCACTGCCGTGGCTGGCCCCGGCCATCGTGCTCATCCTCGGCGTGGTCGTGTGGCCGGTCGTCGAGATGGTCGCCACCTCACTGCGGAAGATCGACACCACCGGCACCGACCACGGCCCGGCCGGCCTGGTCAAGTACCGCAAGCTCTTCGGAGACCCCCGCCTGGCCGGAGTGCTGACCTGGACCGTCGTCTGGACGGTCGTCGTCGTCGGCCTGACCATGCTGATCTCGCTCGCGCTGGCGCAGTTGTTCAACCGGAACTTCCCCGGCCGTCGCGTCACCCGCTGGGCGCTCGTCGCGCCCTGGGCCGCCTCCGTACTGATGACCGCGATCGGCTTCCGCTGGATGCTCGACCAGGTCGCCGGCGTGTTCAACCGGCTGCTGCTCGACCTCGGCCTGATCGACCGCTCCCAGGCCTGGCTCGGCGACGCCGCCCACGCGAAGCCCTGGCTGGTGCTCGTCGCCGTCTTCGTCTCACTGCCGTTCACCACCTACACCCTGCTGGCCGGCCTGCAGACCATCCCCGAGGAGGTCCACGAGGCCGCCAGGGTCGACGGCGCCACGCCCTGGCAGACCTACCGCAAGGTCACCCTGCCGCTGCTGCGCCCGGCCTTCCTGGTCGGTCTGGTGATCAACCTGATCAACGTCTTCAACTCCTTCCCGGTCATCTGGGGCATGACCCAGGGCGGCCCGAACGCCGACACCGCCACCACCACCGTGTTCATGTACATGTTGCGCGGTTACGACGTCGCCGAGTCCGCCGCGATGTCCGTGGTCAACTTCGTCGTCGTGGTCCTCATGGTGGCCGTCTTCCTCAAGGTCAGCCGCTGGAACGGGGAGGAGGGCCGGTGACCACCCCGCAGTCGCCGCCGGCGAAGCACCGCCCGCGTGCACGGACCGTCCTGCTCACCGCGCTGGCCTGGGCGCTCGCCGTGCTCTTCGTGCTCCCGTACGTCGAGATGCTGATCACCGGCGGACGCCCGGCCGGCCAACTGCGGGACAACTCCTACCTGCCGACGCACTTCGACTTCTCCGCCTTCACCAGGGTCTGGACGGACACCACGCTCGGCCAGAACCTGCGGACCACCCTGCTGGTGGCCGGAGGCTCGACGCTGCTGGTGCTGCTGGTCGCCCTGCCCGCCGCGTACTACACCGCCCGGGTGCGCTTCCGCGGCCGCAAGGCCTTCCTGCTGCTGGTGCTGGTCACCCAGATGTTCCAGCCCACCGCCCTTCAGGTCGGCCTCTACCGGGAGTTCTTCGCACTGGACCTGCTGGACACCCCGATCGTCCTGGTGCTCGCCAACGCCGCCTTCAACCTGGCCTTCGCGATCTGGATCCTGAGCGCCTACATCGGCTCCATCCCCAGGGAACTGGAGGAAGCCGCGATGATCGACGGCAACGGTCGCATGGGCGCGCTGTTCCGCGTCACCCTGCCGCTGGCGCTGCCCGGCGTGGTCACCGCCGTGATCTTCACGTTCATCTCGGCCTGGAACGAGTTCATCATGGGCCTGACCCTCACCAACTCGCCCGACCGGCAGCCGCTCACGGTCGGCATCAACAACATGATCGGCGCCTACAGCGTGCAGTGGAACTACGTGTTCGCCGCCTCGCTGGTGGCCATCGTGCCGGTCGTCGTGCTGTTCGCGGTGATCGAGCGCCACGTCGTCTCCGGGCTCACCGCAGGCTCGGTCAAGTAGCCGGCGCGCCGCGCCGCCCCGCCGCGAGGCCGCGTTCCGCGGGGCGGCGCGTCCGCCGGCCCGGTCACCGGTCGGCCGGGGCCTCCGATCGGGCGGCGCCGGGCGGGGTCGCGCGCGAGCCGAGGAGCTGGGCGACCGGGTCGGCGCTGCCCGAGGCGCTCAGCTCCTGCACCAGCTCGCAGTTCCTGGCGACCCGGCCGGCGACCCAGTCGCGCAGCCACCCGGACAGCTTGGGGAGCGGCAGGTCGGACGGGGCCAGCCCGGTGAGCACGCACCCGGTCGCCGCCGCCCCGCCGACGTTGACCACCACGTCCGGCAGGACGGTGTGGCCGGCCTCGCGCAGCAGCCGGCGGGCCGGTTCGGTGCAGCTCAGGTTTCCGCCCTCGACCACCAGGCGGGCCCGGACCGCCGGCACCGCCTCCTCGTCGACCGCGGCGGGGGAGGCCGCCAGCACCAGCACGTCGGCGTCGACGTGCAGCCAGGCCTGCCCGGGCCCGTGGACCGTGACCCGGGCGGGCAGCCGGCTCCGGTCGATCGTGCCGTCGCTGCTGGTGAGCGCGGTGAGTTCGGCGACGGGCAGTCCGCGCTGGTCCTCGACGGTGCCCAGGACGTCGGCCACCGCCACCACCAGGTGGCCGTGGGCGGCCAGGTGGTCGGCCACCGCGCGCCCGACGGTGCCGAAGCCCTGGATCGCGACGCGCTGCGGGGTCCGCGCACCGGAGGCGCGCAGGGCGCCGAGCACCGCGACGGCCACGCCGAACCCGGTGATGTCGGCCATGTGGTCCCACAGTTCGGCCCAGCCGACGGTGAGGCGGGTGGTGCCGGGGCGGCGGGTGACGTCGTACCCGGCGGCCTCGAAGGCCTGCCGCCGGTCGGCGTAGGTGGTGCCCTGGTCGCAGCCCAGGTACACCCCGCCGTGCAGCAGCGGGGCCGCGGCGCGGCCGAACTCCCGCATCACCGCCCGCCGTTCGACGACGGCGCCCGGATCGGGGGCGATGCCGGCCTTGGCGCCGCCGATGGGCAGGCCGACCAGCGCCAGCTTGTGGGTCATCGCCCGGGCGAGCCCGGCCAGCTCCTGCTCGGTCACCGTCGGGGTCATCCTGGTTCCGCCCATGGCCAGGCCGTCGACCATGGAGTCGACGACGACCCAGCCCCGGGCCCGGCACTCCGGGAGGTTCAGGGTGGTGGAGAGCACGGGCCCGGTCGCGGGGCGCGCACCGTGCGGCGCGAGCGTCCGGCTCACTGCGCACCACCCTCCTCCGGGACGGACCGCAGGCGCAGGCTGCGGGGGCGCATGTCGGTCCAGACGCGTTCGATGTGCGCGAGGCAGTCGTCCTTCGCGCCCCGTACGCCGTCCTCGTGCCAGCCCGCCGGGGTCTCGCGGTCGGCGGACCAGATCGAGTACTGCTCCTCGTCGTTGACGACGACCTTCCACTGCTCGGGTGCTTCGCTGGTCATGCCGTTACCTCCGGATGTCGATGGTTGGGGGTGGAGCCGGTTCGTGGCGAGGGTCGACGCGGGTGCCACGGTGGGCGTCGAGGCCGTCCAGCCAGCCAGGCAGGCTGGGGGCGCGCAGGAGGCCCGTCCCGATGAGCACACCGGCGAAGCCCTCCTGGAGCAGGCGGGCCGCGTCCTCGGGGGAGCGGACGGCCCCGGCGCTCACCGGGCACCGGGTGCCGCTGCCCAGCACCGCGGGCAGGAGCGCCGAGCTCCGCCCGAGGTCGCCGGCGCCGCGTTCGCGGTCGCCGATGTCCTTGTTGTTCACCGCGATCACGCACTCCTCGGCGCGTGGCACACGGCTGATCTCCTCCTCGGTGGTGACCTCGACGAACGGCGTCAGGCCCAGGCTCAGGCCGAGTTCGACCAGGTGGCCCAGGGTGGCGCGCGGCAGCAGCGCGGCGGTGAGCAGGACCGCGGCCGCGCCGCTCTCGCGGGCCTGGTGCAGTTGGCTCCGGCGGGTGATGAAGTCCTTCTGCAGTACGGGCAGGTCCGTCGCCGCCACGACCTCGCGCAGCAGTTCCGGGGTGCCGCCGAACCACCGCCCGGTCACCACGGACAGGCAGGGGGCGCCGACCTCCTGGTAGTCGGCGACCAGCCGGGCGGCCGACCTGTCGCCGAACAGGTCGGTTCCGGTGGCGTCCTGGCGCTTGAGCTCCATGATCACCGGTCGGCGGGCGTCCAGCAGCGCCTCGATGAACGCGGCCGTCATCCGGGCCTCCCGGCCGCCCCTGCGTCGTCCGGCACCCGCCAGCCGCGCCGTACGGCCGTGACCCGCTCGGTGCTCAGCCGTCCGTCGGGGTCCCTGGCCGCGGTGTCCACGTCGATGCCCAGGAACAGGGGGTGGTCCAGCACCGCCCGGTAGGCCTCCCGGTTGTCGGCCGAGAGACCTCCGGCCAGCAGGAAGGGGCGCGAGAGGCGGTCCGCGATCCCGAGGACGGCCGCGCAGTCGGCCGGTTGCCCGGTGCTGCCGATCCGGCCGTCCCCGGCCACCGCGTCCAGCAGGAAGAGGTCCGTTCCCGCCCGTTCGTACGCCGCGATCAGGGACCGCTCCGCGCGGGTGTCCGCACCGAGGTGCAGCACCTTGACCACGATGAGGTCCGTGCTGCCCTTCAGGGCGCGGACCAGTCCCGGCGGCTGGTAGCCGTGGAGTTGGACCCACGGCACCCGGGCCGCGGCCGTCGCCGCGCGCAGCGCCTCGGCGTCGTTGAGGAAGGTCACGAGGACCGGACGCAGTCGTGCCGTCAGGCGTACGGCGTCGGCGAGCACGGTCAGTTGATCGAGCGTCAGGTTCGCGTGACCTCGCGGGACGCCGTGCCACAGGCCGACGAGGTCGGCTCCGGCCCGGTCGAGCGAGGCCACGTCCTCGGCCGAGGCGGCTCCGCAGATCTTGAGCAGCATCGGGCGTCACAGCCCCAACATGGCGGCGACGCGGTTGCGCTGGATCTCCGACGTGCCCGAGTAGATCGGGCCGGCGACCGCGTCGCGCAGGTCCTTCTCCAGCCCGTACTCGGCCAGGTACCCGCTGCCGCCGAAGATCTGCACGGCGGCCAGGGCGGAGGAGAGGTTGCTCTCGCTGGCGAGGAGCTTGCTGACGGCGATGTCCCTCGTGACGTTCTCGCCCTGCGTCAGCCGGACGGCCGTGTCGTAGAGCCACTTCCGCGCGGTGTCCAGGCCGATGCTCATCTCCACGAGCTTGTGGGAGATCGACTGGTACGAGCCGATCGGACTGCCGAACTGGACGCGTTCCTTGGCGTACTCGACGCAGCGGTCGAGCCGGTGGCGCATCTGCCCGGTGCTGATGACGAAGGAGCAGAGGATCTCCCACTTCATCACGTGGTCCAGGACCAGGAACCCGGAGCCGACCCGGCCGATCACGGCGGACGCGGGGATCCGGCAGTCGTCGAAGTGCAGTTCGCTCAGCGGCGCGGTCCGCAGCCCCATGGTGGCGACGGGCGGCCCGATGACGAGGCCCGGGGTGTCCCGCTCCACGACGAAGGCGGTGATGCTGAGCGGGCCGCTGCTCGGGTGGGTGCGGGCGTACACCACGAACACGTCGGCCACCGGGCCGTTGGTGATGAAGGACTTGCCGCCCCGCAGGACGAAGTCGTCGCCCTCGCGGGTGGCCGTGGTCCTCATCGCCAGCGCGTCGGAGCCGCTCTCGGTCTCGCTGATCGCGTGCGCGCCGATCGTCTCTCCCGAGCAGATCCCCGGCAGGTGGCGCGCCTTGAGCTCCGGCGAGCCGAACCGTTGCAGCGGGACCCCGACGCCGACCAGGTGGGTGGCGACCGAGAAGTTCAGTCCGCCGTCACGGCACCCGGTGCCGAGCCGTTCGAGCACGTGCATGGTGGTGAGCAGGTCCTGGCCCAGCCCGCCCCACTGCTCGTCGAACGGCAGGCCGAGGATCCCGGACCTCTGGATCAGCTTCCACTTGTCCCACGGGAAGGCGCCTTCGGCGTCCCCTTCGAGATGGCCGGAGCTGAGCTCCTCGCACCACTGGGCGATCCCCTCGCCCAGGGCGAGCTGGTCGGCGTTCCACCTGATCATCTGTCCGTCCCTGTCAGTACTCGGAGAAGTCGGCCGAGTCCAGGTTGTGGCGCTCGTCGCCGCGCAACGCGGGCGAGAACACGCACACCAGGCGGAGGTCCTCCTCCGGGCTCGCGATCAGGAAGTGGGCGTCGTTGCGGTCGAGCGCGTACAGCGTGCCCGGCTCCAGCGGGTGGGAGGTGCCGTCGGTGTCCACGACCTCGCCCTTCCCCTCGATGCAGTAGCAGGCCTCCAGGTGGCGGCGGTACTCCAGCCGCGACTTGGTGCCGGCCCGGACGGTGGTGTCCGTCATCGTGTAGCCGAGGCCGTCGGACTCGAGCAGGAACCTGCGGCTGAGCCCGTTGCCCCAGTCCACGGTCTTCACGTCGGCAAGGTGTCGGACGATCATCGGTGTGCCTCCTGGCGGCTTGGTGAGTACGGCGAAACGGTCTGGATGAAGGTGTGGAACTCCTCGACCACGTCGGCCCCTTCGGCGAGGGCGTGCTCGATCCGGGCGACCCCGGCGCTGCCCACGACCGCGGCGTCGGCGCCGAGGCCGTGCAGCAGGTCGATGTCCGCCCGGGAGCGGACGCCGAACCCGACGGCGATCGGTGCGGTGGTCCTCGTCCGCAGCGCGGCCAGCGCGGCGGCCAGCTCCCGGTGGTCGGCGGTGAGCCCGCCGCCGCTGCGGCCGTAGTGGGCCACCAGGTACAGGTACGCGGTGGCGCAGTCGGCTGCCGCGGCCTGTACCTCGGGCGCCGACGCGGCGTAGCAGGTGGCGACCAGGGGCAGCCCGGCCGCCCGCACCGCGTCGAGGCAGTCGGCCCGCAGCCGTGGCGGCAGTCCGTGGACCAGCAGCCCGTGGACGCCCGCGTCGGCGACCCGCCGGACGAAGCCGGGCACGGTCGGGGCCCTGACCGTGTGGCTCCAGTCGGCCAGCAGGGCCACCCGCAGGTGGCGCAGCCCGGGCAGGACCCCGGCGAGGAAGTCGAGCACCTCGTCGAGTCTGACGCCGTCGGCCAGGGCCCGCTGTGCCGAGCGGCGGATGACGGGCCCGTCGGTGACCGAGTTCGGAAAGGGCACCGCCAGCTCCAGGCAGTCCACCCGGCAGTCGTCGAGCATCCGCATCACGTCGGCCAGGACGGGCAGCGGGGGGTCCCCGGCGTTGAGGAACACGGCCAGGCCGGGCCGGTCCGGTGGCCGGCGGGCGAAGAACCCGCTCACCGCGCACGCGCCGGTCGGGTGCGGAGGCGGTCGACGAGGTCGCGGGCGGCGCCGCCGCGCAGGGCGTCCTCGGCCGCCCGGATCGCCTCCGGCCACCCGTCGATCAGCCCGCTCGCGACGGCCAGCGCGGCGGCGTTCAGGCAGACGGTCCGGGTGGCGAGCGCCGTCCCCGCTCCGGAGAGCACGCCGAGGAAGTGCTCGACCACGTCCTCGCCTCCGGTGGCGGGCCGCAGTTCGGCGATCGCGTCGGTCGCGCTCGCGGGAGCCTCGGCCGGCAGGTGGATCGGGTCGGTGCCGTCATTGGGGAGGAGGAGGTTGTCGACGGAGCCGACGAGCTCGTCGATGCCCAGCTCGTTGGAGCAGAGCCAGATCCTCCGGTCGGTGACGGTGGCGGCGACCCGGCCCAGCGCCGGCAGCAGCGAACGGTCCGAGACGCCGACGAGCTGGGCGGAGACCGGCACCGCGGCCAGGAAGGGCCCGACGGAGTTGATGAACCCGCCGATCATCCGCAGGTCCATCGGCACGATGCTCCGGGCCAGCAGCGCCACCTCCCGCGGGTAGACGAAGGTCCCCGGGAAGGCGATGCCGAAGCGTTCCAGCCGCTCCTCGGTCCGCTCGTACGAGGTGGTCCGTCCGATGCCGAGGCGGTCGAGCAGGTCGTGGGAGCCGCAGGTGCCCGTGTAGGCGCGGGAGCCCGTCTTGACGACGTGGACGCCCAGGGCCGCGGCGAGGAAGGCCGCCGCGGTGGAGATGTTGAACGTGGCCGGCCCGCCTCCGGTGCCGACGATGTTGGCCGTGCCGTCCAGCCGCGCGGTGACGGCCGGCCGTCGCTCGTCCAGCGAGCGGAGCATGGCGACCAGCGTGTCCCGGTCGGGCATCCGGGTGGACAGCGAGGACAGCAGCGCCACCGTCTCGCCGGGCCGCAGGGCGCCGTCCCGCAGCTGGTCCCAGAAGGACCCCCACAGCTCCTGGTCGACGGCGCGGTCCCGGCGGATCAGCGCTCGCAGCACCTCGTGCATGACTAGAGGGCGTCCGTCCGCTGCGGCTGGGCCTGGTCGATGAACCTGCTGATCGAGCCGACGGAGCGGAAGCTGTCCGGGTCGAGGTCGAACTCCTCGACGCGCACGTCGAAGCGGTCCTCCAGCCAGGCGATCGTCTTGAGCAGGCCGAGGCTGTCGATGACCCCGCCGTCCACGAGGTCGTAGTCGGCGTCCAGCTCGTTCGGGCCGACGTCGGGCAGGAACTCCTCGATGATGAACTGGGTGACTACCGCGGCGTGGTTCACGTGGCCGTTCCTTCGGTGGGCTGGGAGGGGGAGCAGGCGCGCTCGACGGGCGCGCGGTCGATCTTTCCGGTGGACGTCCTGGGCAGCGGGTCGTCCACGATCCGCAGGGTCGAGGGGACGGCGGTGAGCGGGAGGCGCTGCGCGCAGTGCCGGCGCAGCGCCAGCGAGTTCAGCCGGCTGTCCGGGGCGCGGCGGACCACGGCGCGCAGCAGGCGGCCGGCCACCGGGTCGGGTACGGCCACTACGGCCGCCTCGACGACCTCGTGGTGGTCGAGCAGCACCTGTTCGACCTCGTGGGTGTTGACCCGGGTGCCGCGGACCTTGACCTGGTGGTCGTTGCGGCCTTCCAGGGTGACGCGGCCGTCCTCGTCGCGCCGGACGAGGTCGCCGCTGCGGAAGTAGCGCCGGGTCTCCCCGTCGTGGTGGTGGGTCGCGAACCTGTCGGCGTCCTGGGCCCGGTCCAGGTAGCCGTCGGTCTGGAAGGGCGTCGCGACGTGGAGTTCGCCGGTGCCCGGCCCGGTGACGATCGCGCCGTCGGCGCCGACAATCACCGCGTGGACTCCGGGCAGCGGGCGCCCGATCGGCACCGGGCCGTCCGGCGGCTCGGTGCCGTCGACCTCGTGCAGGAAGCTGTCGTTGGTCTCGGTGCAGCCGTAGACGTTGTGGAGCCGCGCGCCGGGGAACAGGCGCGGAAGTTCGGCCAGGCAGCGGGCGGGCAGGCTGTCGCCGGTGAAGACGACGTGCTCGACGGTGTCGAGCCGGCGGCCGCTCTGCGCGGTCGCGTCCACCAGCAGTTGGTAGAACATCGGTACCGCCTGCACGAGTTGGACCTCGTGGCGGGAGAGCAGGTCCAGCAGGTGGCCCGGCTGGGTGGCCCGGGCCGGATCGACCAGGACGACGCGGCCGCCGTGCTTGAGCGTGGCCCAGATGTCCAGCAGGCACAGGTCGAAGGTGAGCGGCGCGTAGTTGAGGACCGTCGTTCCCCGGCGGATGCCGAACCGCTCGCCAGCCCAGGTGGTGAAGCGGTCCACCGCGCCCGTGCTCAGCGGCACGATCTTCGGCTGCCCGGTGGAACCGGAGGTGGTGAACATGAAGGAGACGTCGGCGGGTTCCGTGGCGCGCGGCGGCTTCGGTTCGGCCGGCCGCTCCCGGGCGTCCGGACCGGGGTCCTCCGGCGAGAGGACGTGCCGGATGCCGGCCCGCTCGGCCGGCGCGGGGGAGGTTCCGCCCTCCGGTACGGGCGCCGGCAGCAGCAGGAAGCGCCGCCCTTCCAGCAGGCAGGCGAGCACCAGGGCGATCGTCGAGGGCGACTTGGCGGCCGGGATGCCGATCGGCTCGTCGCCGTCCGGGGCGAGCCGGGCGATCCGCAGGCGCTCCCGCTCCGCCGCCCGGTGGAGTTCGCGGTAGGTCGTCTCCTCCCCGTGCCACACCAGGGCCGGATCACCGGGGTGGTCGGTGGCGTGCGAGACGAATGAACCCACCAGGCTTGGCTGCTGCATCATGACTTCTCCGAGTTCATGCAACGGGGTGGGCTCTATGGACAACGGATGAGTTCATGCAACGGGTTCACCGATCTTTTTCGGAACAATGAAGGGCCGACACGAAAGGGGCCCGTCCGGCCGCCTTCCCGGCGAAAGAAGAATTATCACGTGGCGCTCGTCCACGGAAGTGGTGTGCTCGATCTGCACAATGACGGCACGTCAGGGAGGGTGTGGCAGCCGGGCGCGCGGATGCTAGCCGTCGAGCGTGTTCAATCTACATAAGGATTAGCGGGGTCTGGCGTAAAGATTGTCCTGATGCCTTCGACCCCCTTCTCTGTCTTGCGGAGTGAGACGGGAGCTGCCTAGTATCCGCCGTACTGTTCGCGAAGAAGCGAATCGGCGAGGGGATTTCCGGGGTGCTTTAGCGCGCCCGATCGCCGTGAAAGGTGGATCCGTCATGCCTGGCTCCGATCGGAGCGCGCACGCTCCGACCCAGTTGTCCTTCGCCCAGCAACGGCTGTGGTTCCTCGACCGGCTGCGGCCGGGCCTGTCGGACCACAACGTCCCGACCGCGGTCCGCCTGCGCGGCCGGCTGGACCAGGGGGCGCTCGTCCGGGCGCTGACCGACGTCGTGCGGCGCCACGAGGTGTTGCGCGGCAGGATCGCCGACTCCGAGGACGGCCCGTGCCACGTCACGGAGCCGGTCGGGACCTTCGTGCCGACGATCACCGACCTGGCGCACACCCCGGCGGAGCAGGCTTGGCAGCGGGCCCGGGAGCTGGTGGCCGCCGACCTGGCGGCCCCCTTCGACCTCGGCGCCGCCCCGATGCTGCGGGCCCGACTGATCCGCGTCGCCCCCGACGACCACCTGCTGGTCCTGGTGATCCATCACATCGCCTGCGACGGCTGGTCGCTGCCGGTGCTGTGGCAGGAGTTCTCCGCCGGGTACGGCGCCGCCGTCGACGGCCGGCCGATCGCCCTGCCGGACCTGCCCGTCCAGTACGCCGACTTCGCGCACTGGCAGCGGAACCACCTGGCCGGACCCGCGCTGCAAGGTCAACTCGACTACTGGCGCCAGCACTTGGCCGACCTGGTCCCGTCGGTGCTCCCGACGGACCGGGAGCGCCCCGCGGCGTGGTCCGGTCGGGGCGACCAGGTCGAGATCGAGATCCCGGCGGACCTCGCCGACCGGATCCGCGCACTGGGGCGCGCCCACGAGGTGACGCCGTTCATGACGCTGCTGGCCGCCTTCCAGGTCCTGCTCGCGCGCTGCACGGGACAGGCCGACGTGACGGTGGGCACCCCGATCTCCGGGCGGACCCGGATCGAGGTGGAGCCGCTGGTCGGCTTCTTCGTCAACACCCTCGTCCTGCGCACCGACCTGTCCGGCGACCCCGGCTTCACCGACGTGCTCGCCCGGGTGCGGCAGTGCGCGGTGGAGGCCTACGCCCACCAGGACGTCCCCTTCGAGCGGCTGGTGCAGGAGCTGCGGCCCGAGCGTGACCTCGGCCAGCACCCGCTGGTCACCGTCATGTTCCAGCTGGAGGATCCGCCCGCGCTCCCGTCCGGCCTTCCGGGACTGGAGGTGAGCAGCCATCAGATACCCAACGACGTGGCGAAGTTCGACATCGAGGTCTCCCTGACGGACCTCGGCGACCGCCTCACCGGCGTCATCCGCTACGCCGCCGACCTCTTCGAGCGCGACACGGTGAGGCAGCTCGCCGAGGGCTTCACAGCGCTGCTCGACCACCTCGTCGGCGCTCCCGAGCGGCCGATCTCCGCCTGGCAGACCCCGCCCGGCCTCCGCGTGGGCTCCTCTGCTCCCACCGTGCACCCCGTGGCCCCGCGGCCCGACGCCTCCCAGGCCGGCGCCGCCGAGACCGAGACCGAGCTCCTGGTGCTGGAGACCTGGGCCGAGGTGCTCGGAGTCACCCCGGACGGCGTGCACAGCGACTTCTTCGAGCTGGGCGGCCACTCGCTGCTCGCCTCGAAGGTCATGTCCCGGCTCGGCCGGGCGCTCGACCTCGAACTGCCGGTCGTCCTGCTCTTCTACCACCCGACCGTCGCCGAACTCGCCGACGGCATCGACGCGGCGCTGCTGGCGGACCTCGGCGAAGCCGAGGCGGAACCGCTCCCCGCCGGAAAGGCCCGCCACCCGTGAAGGCACAGCACAGTCGACCCGAGTCCGGCCAGCCGACCGCTCCCACACGGGCCGGCCTACGCGCCCTGCTCGACCAACGCGTCCGCGCGGCCCGGAGCAGGGCAGCCGAGGGCGAGCCGGAGGCCGCGGTCCCGCCCCGCCCGGAGGGCGCGCGGGTGCCGTCGTTCACCCAGGAACGCATGTGGCTGATCGAGCGGCTGTCCGACGGCCCCGCGCTGTACAACGTCCACGAGGTCTTCCGGCTGCGCGGCCCGCTGGACCTGGCCGCCCTCGGCCACAGCCTCACCGACCTGGTGCGGCGCCACGAAGTCCTGCGCACCGCCTTCCCCGAGGAGGACGGCCGCCCCGTCCCCTCGGTGGAGCCGGCCCGGCCGGTCGACCTGCCCGTCACGGACCTCCGGACCGAGCCCGCGGAACGCCGGACGGAACTCGCCCTCGACCTCGTCCACTCCGAGATCCTGCGCCCCTTCGACCTGGCCGCCGCCCCGCTGCTGCGCGCGTCGCTGCTGCGGGTCGGCGAGGACGAGCACCTCCTGGTGGTGGTCGTCCACCACATCGCGGTCGACGGCTGGTCGATGCCGCTGCTGTGGGACGACCTGTCGGCGATGTACCGGAGCCGGCTGGAAGGCCGCGAGCACGAGCTGCCGCCCTTGCGGATCCAGTACGCGGACTTCGCCCACTGGCAGCGGGCCCGGCTCTCCGGCGACCGCCTGCAGAGCCAACTGGACTACTGGAGTGCGCAGTTGTCCGGGCTGTCGCCGCTGGACCTGCCCACCGACCGTCCGCGCGGACCGGTCCGTACGGGCCGGGGCGAGCGGATCACCTTCACGGTGCCCGAGGAACTGGCCGAGCGCCTGCGGCTGCTGGGCCGGCGGCACGGCGCGACGATGTTCATGACGCTGCTGGCCGGGTTCCAGGCCCTGCTCGCCCGCTACAGCGGGCAGTCCGACGTGGCGGTCGGCACGCCGGTCGCGGGCCGCACCCGGCCGGAACTCGACCCGCTGGTGGGCTCGTTCATCAACACCGTGGTCCTGCGCACCGACCTCGCGGACGACCCGGGCTTCGCCGAACTGCTCGACCGGGTCCGCCGGACCGCCCTGGACGCCTACGCGCACCAGGACGTGCCGTTCGAGCGGCTGGTGCAGGAACTGCGGCCGGCTCGCGGCCTCGACCGCAACCCGCTGTTCCAGGTGATGGTCGCCGGCCTGTCCGACCCGACCGCCTCCCTCCGGCTGGCCGGGGCGGAGGTCGAACAGCTGGAGGTCGACAACGGCACGGCCAAGGTCGACCTCAGCCTGGTGATCGCCGACCGGCCGGGCGGCCCGGACGGCACGGCAGGCACGAGCGGGACGAGCAGCGTGGCAGGCACGACCGGCACCGTGGCCTTTGACACCGCCCTGTTCGACCGCGCGAGCGTGGAGCGCCTGGTCGGCCACTACCTCCGGCTGCTGGACGCCGCGGCCGACGACCCCGACCGTCCCGTCTCCCGCCTGGACCTGCTCACCGAGGCCGAGCGCGAGGCGCTGCTGGTGGCCGCCAACGCCACCGACGAACCCTTCCCCGCCGAGCTCTGCGTGCACGAGCTGGTCGAGGAGCGGGCCCGGCTGACCCCCGACGCGGTGGCGGTCCGCTGCGGAGGCGAGCGACTGACCTACCGGGAACTCGACGGCCGGGCCAATCAGTTGGCCCGGCACCTGCGAGCCCGGGGAGCCCGGCCGGAACGCCTGGTCGGCGTCTGCCTGCCGCGCTCGGCGGAGCTGGTCGTGGCCCTGCTGGCCGTCCTCAAGTCGGGCGCCGCCTACCTGCCGCTGGACCCGGACCTCCCGGCCCAGCGCATGTCGTTCATGCTCGCCGACGCCGACGTGCCGCTGCTGCTCACCCGGCGCTCCCTGGACGACCGGCTGCCGGAGCACGGCGCCGAGACGGTGTGGCTGGACGCCGAGGCCCCGCTCGTCGCGGCCCTGTCCGAAGACCGGCTGCCGCCGCTCGCGACGCCCGCCGACCTGGCGTACTCGATCTACACCTCCGGTTCGACCGGCCGCCCCAAGGCCGTGCTGGTCCCGCACGAGGGCGTGGTCAACTACCTGGTGGTCCGCGGTCGCCAGCTGGACCTCGACGGGTCCGACGTCGTCGCCTCGGTGGCCTCGATCTCCTTCGACGTCATCGTCCCCCAGGTGCTCATGCCGCTGGCCTGGGGCGCGAGCGTGGTGATCGCCCCGTCGGAGGTCGCGGTCGACGGCCCGCGCCTGACGGAGATGATGCGCGAGTTCGGCGTCACCACGCTCATGGCCACCCCGGCCACCTGGCTCCTGCTGCTGGACGGCGGCTGGCAGGGCGGCCGGTTCCAGGCGATCTGCGTGGGCGAACCGCTCCAGCCCGCCCTGGCCCGGCGGCTCCTCGACCGGGTCTCCACGCTCTGGAACGGCTACGGTCCCACCGAGGCGTCCGTCGGCTGCGTCACCCGGCGGGTGGACGCCGACCGGGACCTGGCCCGGCCGGGTGGGTCCGTGCCGATCGGCCGGCCGCTCGGCAACCTCCGGATCTACCTGCTGGACCCGGCCGGCGCCCCGGTGCCCGTCGGCGTCCCGGGGGAGATCCACATCGGCGGGGTCGGCGTCACCCGCGGGTACGCCAACCGGCCGGGGCTGACCGCCGAGCGCTTCGTGCCCGACCCGTTCGGCGTGGACGGCGGCCGACTGTACCGGACCGGCGATCTGGCGCGGTACCTGCCGGACGGCAGCCTGGTCTTCCTCGGCCGCACCGACGAGCAGGTGAAGATCCGCGGGTACCGCATCGAGCTGGGCGAGATCGAGGCCGCGCTGTGCGCGCAGCCCGGTGTCGCCAGGGCCGCGGTGACGGTGCGCGGCGGCGGGACGGACGCCGAACTGGCCGGCTACCTGGTGTGGCAGGACGGGCCCGCTGACCTGGCGGCCGTGCGGCGCTCCCTGCGCGAGACCCTGCCCGAGTTCATGGTGCCCACGACGCTGACCGCGCTCGACCGGATCCCCCTGACCACCAACGGCAAGGTGGACCGCGCGGCCCTGCCCGAGCCCGCCCGCCACGACCACGGGGCCGGTGCGCTCCCGCCACGGGACCTGCCGGAACTCCTGATGACCAGGATCTGGGAGCGCGTGCTGGGCACCCCGAGGGTCGGCGTCCGGGACGACTTCTTCGCGCTGGGCGGGCACTCCCTGAGGGCGGTCGAGCTGGTGGAGGCCGTCCGGCGGGAGTGGGGGGTGACCGTGCCGCTGAATACGGTGTTCCGCCACCCCACCGTCGAGGGGCTGTGCGCGGAACTGCCCAACGCGGCGCGGGCCCTGCGCCGGCTGGTCGTTCCGCTGGCCGAGGGGGACCGCCGCCGGGCGCCGCTGATCCTGGTGCACCCGCAGAGCGGCGACGTGTGCTCCTTCCTCCACCTGGCCGGACAGCTCGCCGAATCCCCAGTTGACGCCGCCCGGCCCGTCTACGGCCTGGAGGCCGTCGGCTACAACACCGACGAGCCGCCCCTGGCCACCGTCGAGGAGCAGGCGCAGCGCTACCTGCGCGAGCTGCGGTCCGTCCTGCCCGACGGCCCGTACCTGCTGGCCGGCTGGTCCTTCGGCGGGCTGGTCGCCTTCGAGCTGGCCCGCCTGCTGGAGGAGCAGGGGAACCCGCCGGGGTTCCTCGGGATCATCGACGTCGGAGCGCCCGCGTCCACCGATGAAGCCGCCGACAGGGAGGGCGGGGACCTCCACGAGCTCGACGAGGAGGCCGCCCTCGCCCTGCTGCTCCACGACGCGGACGGCCGCGAGCACCTTCCCTCGCACGTGCGCACCGAACAACTGCGGCGCATGGCACGGGTGTTCACCGCCAACGGCGCCGCCGCCCGGCGCTACCGGTCGACGGCACGGCTGCGGACACCGATCCACCTGTTCACCAGCGCCGAGACCCACCCCGAACTCGGCGGCCCGGTCGTGGTCCCCGCCCGGTGGCGGGACCGCACCCGGGGGGCGTTGAGCGTGGTCGAGGTCCCCGGCAACCACCACGACATGCTGTCGCCGCCGCACGTCGCCCCCTTCGCCGACGCGCTGTCGGCCGTCCTGGAGGAGCTCGGATGAGCGACCGACACGAGTTGCCGCTGTCGTCGGCGCAGTCCGGCATCTGGTTCGCCCACCACCTGCGCCCCGGCAGCCCCGCCTACAACACCGGCGAGTACGTGGACATCCCCGGGCCGATCGACCCGGAGCTGTTCGAGACGGCCGTACGGCGCGTGGTGGACGAGACCGAGTCCCTGCGCGTCCGCCTCACCGACGGCGCCGACGGCCCCCGGCAGGTTGTCACCGCGTCGCCCGACTGGACGATGGACCACGTTGACCTCACCTCGACGCCGGACCCGCTGGGGGAGGCCGAGCGTTGGATGCGCGCCGACCTGTCCACCCCGCTCGGGCTCACCCGGGACCCGCTGTTCCGCCAGGCCCTGTTCGCCGTCGCACCGGACCGCTTCCTCTGGTACCAGCGCGTCCACCACATCGTGGTCGACGGCTTCAGCATGTCGCTCATCGCGCGCCGCGTCGCCAAGACCTACACCGGACTGGTCGGGGGCCGGGCCGGGGCAGGGCCGGCCTTCGGGCCGCTGAGCGCCCTGCTGGCGCACGACGCCGCCTACCACGCCTCCGAACAGCCCGAGCGGGACCGGGAGTTCTGGGTGGCCCGGCTGGCCGGACGACCGGACCCGGTCAGCCTCGCCAGCCGCTCGGCGCCCGCCTCGGACGGCTTCCTGCGGCGGACCGGCAGTCTCGACGCGCCCACCCTGGCCGCGCTGCGGCGGGCCGCGCGACCCGCCGGGGCGAGCTGGCCCACCGCCTTCACCGCCGCGGTCGCCGCGTACCTCCACCGCCTCAGCGGCGAACGGGACATCGTGCTCAGCATGCCGGTGACCGGGCGCACCGGCTCCGCCGCGCCGGCCGTGCCCGGCATGGTGGCGAACGTGGTGCCGCTGCGGCTGCGCGTCCACCCCGAGCAGGGCCTGTCCGTGCTCGCGCGACAGGTGGCCGAGGAGGTCGCCGCCCAGCGCGGGCACCAGCGCCACCGCAGCGAGGACCTGCGCAGGGAACTGGACCCGGCCCGGTCGGAGCGGGTCCTGTTCGGGCCCGTCGTCAACATCATGTCCTTCTACTACCACCTGGACTTCGCGGGCGTCCGGGCCACCGTGCACAACCTGTCCAACGGGCCGGTCGAGGACCTCTCCTTCTCCGTCTACGACCGCTCCGACGGCACCGAGCCCCGGCTCGACCTCGACGCCAACCCCGCGCTCTACACCGAGGCCGAACTCACCGCCCACCAGCAGCGGTTCCGCCGCTTCCTGGACGCGGTGGCCGCCGACCCGGACCGGCCGATCGGCCGGCCCGACCTCCTCACCCCCGAGGAACGGCACCGGACCGTCGTGGCCGCCAACCGCACCACGCGGCCCCTGCCGCACCCGACGGTGCCGTCGGCCTTCGCGGCCGAGGTCGCGCGCACCCCCGACGCGCCCGCCGTGGTGTGCGGCGAAACCACCCTGTCCTACGCGGAGTTGAACGCCCGGGCCAACCGGCTGGCCCACCGGCTCATCGCCCTCGGCGTCCGCTGCGACAGCACGGTGGCCGTGCTCATGGAACGCTCCGTCGACGTGGTGGTGGCGGTCCTGGCGGTCGGCAAGGCCGGCGGCGCCTACGTACCCCTGGATACCCGGGCCCCGACGGCCCGCCTGCGCCGCGTCCTGGACGACACCGGGGCGGCGGTGCTGCTCACCCACGGGGCCACCCGGGACCACGCGCCGTCCCTCGGCACCCCCGGTGTCGTCGTCGACGCCGACCCCGGCCTCGCCGACCAGCCGGCCACCGACCCCGTCGTGCCGCTGCGCCCGGACCACCTGGTCTGCGTCCTGTACACCTCGGGCTCCACGGGCACGCCGAAGGGCGTGGCCCTGAGTCACCGCAATGTCATCAGCCTGACCGCGCAAGGCTGTTGGCGTGAGGAGGATGGCCCGCGCGTCCTCGCGCACTCCCCGCACGCCTTCGACGCCTCGACCTACGAGTGGTGGGTGCCGCTGCTCAACGGCGGCCGGGTGGTCGTGGCCCCGCCCGGGGAGCTGGCGCTCGCGGACCTCCACCGGCAGATCGTCGACCACCGGGTCGGCGCGCTCTGGCTGACGGCCGGGCTGTTCCGGGTGTTCGCCGAGGAGTCCCCGGGCACGCTGGCCGGGGTCGGCCAGGTGTGGACCGGCGGCGACATCGTGCCGGCCGACGCGGTGCGGCGCGTCCTGGACCGCTGCCCGGACTCCGTGGTGGTCGCCGGGTACGGCCCGACCGAGGCCACCACGTTCACCACCCGCCGGGTGCTCCGCCCCGGCCAGGCCGTGCCCGACGTCGTCCCCCTCGGCCGGCCGGTGGACAACCGGCGGGTGTACGTCCTGGACGAGGCGCTGTCCCCGGTGCCGCCGGGGGTGGCCGGCGTGCTGTACGTCGCCGGTGCGGGCGTGGCGCGCGGGTACCTGAACGACCCCCGCCGGACGGCCGCCCAGTTCGTGCCGTGCCCGTTCGGCGAACCGGGCGAGCGGATGTACCGCACGGGCGACGTGGTCCGCTGGAACGCCGAGGGGGAGCTGGAGTTCCTCGGCCGCGCGGACGAACAGGTCAAGCTCCACGGCTTCCGCATCGAACTCGGCGAGATCGAGGCGGTCCTGGCCGGGCACCCCGCCGTCGCCCAGGCGACCGTGGTCGCCGGCCCGGGCGCCTCCTCCGGCCGGCGTCTGATCGGCTACGTCGTCCCGGCCGGGGCCCCGGCGCTCGACCCGGCGCTCGACCCGGCGCTCGACCCGGCGCTCGACCCGGCCTCGGTGCGGGAGCACGCCGCCGCGGCCCTGCCGGACTACATGGTGCCCTCGGCGATCGTCGTGCTCGACGCCTTCCCCCTGACACCCAGGGGGAAGATCGACCGGGCCGCGCTGCCCGTCCCCGACCCCGAGCCGGCACCGTCCGGGCCCGGGCCGCGCACCCCGGCGGAGCGGACGATGTGCGCGCTGTTCGCCGAGGTGCTCGGCCGCCCCGAGGTCGGCGTCGACGACGGCTTCTTCGCGCTCGGCGGCAACTCCCTGCTCGCGACCCGGCTGGTCAACCGGGTGCGGGTGCGGTTCGGCCGGGACCTCACCCTCGGCGCCCTGTTCCAGGCACCCACCCCGGCGCGCCTGGTCGAAGCCCTGGAGGAGGCCCCGGACGCCGCGTCCGTACCGGTCCTCTCACCCCGTACCCGACCCTGAGCCCCTGAGGGCGATCACAGGAAGCACCTTCGGCATGGTCCACACCCTCTCCCAGCCCGACGACACCCCGGCACCGCCCGCGACACCGGAAGCACCGACCGCCGTAGCGCCGGCGGAGTCCCAGGTCCGCCGGTACTACGAGCTGGTCGACGCCGGCGACGTGCCCGCGCTGGTCGCCCTGTTCACCCCCGACGCCCGCTACCACCGCCCCGGGTACCCGCCCATGGTCGGGCACGCCGCACTGGAGCACTTCTACCGCGACCAGCGGGTGATCCGCGCCGGCACCCACACCCTGGCCACCGTGGTCACCACCGGCGACGAGGTGGCGGTGCACGGCCTGTTCCGCGGCGTGCTGCACGACGGCGGCGAGGTCGAGCTGCGGTTCGCGGACTTCTTCCGGATGACGCCGCAGGGCCGCATCGCCGCGCGCGACACCTTCTTCCACGTGCCGGCGGTCTGAGGCACAGCCACAACCACAGCCACAGCGGCACCGGCGGCGACCGCCCTCGCGGTCGCGCGTTCACCCCCGACGGGGACACTTCAGCACAGGAAAGCGGGAAGCAGTTGACCCAGACGGTCCTCACCTCCGACATCCCGGCGTTCGTCGGCAGCGGACGGCCACCGTTCGACGCCCGGGCGATCCACGAGCTGGTCGCCGAACAGGCCGAGCGGGCCCCGCACGCGCCCGCCGTCACCTGCGACGGACGGACCCTGACCTACCGGCAGCTCGACGACCGCGCCAACCGGCTCGCCGGGCGGCTGCGGGAGGCCGGACTGGCGCCGGAGGGCGTCGTCGGCGTGCTGGTACCGCGGTCGCCGGAGCTGATCGTGGCCCTGCTCGCCGTCCTCATCGCGGGCGGGGCGTACCTCGGACTCGAACCGGACGACCCGGCCGCCCGCCACGCGCTGCTGCTCGAAGACGCCGGCGCGGCCATGGTGATCACCGAGGAGGCCGCGGGGCCCGAGCTGCGGGAGCGGCTGCCCCACGCCGTCGTCACGGTGACGGAGGGCGACCCGGCGCAGGAGCCGGCCACCGGCCCGGCGGCCCCGGCCCGCCCCGGCGACCCG
Source organism: Kitasatospora sp. NPDC056800 (assembly GCF_042789775.1). Taxonomy (NCBI): domain Bacteria; kingdom Bacillati; phylum Actinomycetota; class Actinomycetes; order Kitasatosporales; family Streptomycetaceae; genus Kitasatospora; species Kitasatospora sp. NPDC056800. Next base: position 25,966 of record NZ_JBHUAL010000066.1, read on the forward strand.
GACCGGCTCGCCTACGTCAGCTACACCTCCGGCTCCACCGGCGAGCCCAAGGGCGTCGGCGTGCCCCACCGGGCGGTCGACCGGCTCGTCCGGGGCGCGGACTGGGTGGACGTCCGCGCCGAGGACGTGTTCTTCCACCTCGCGCCGGTCGCGTTCGACGCCTCCACCTTCGAGATCTGGACCCCGCTCGTCAACGGCTGCCGCCTGGTCCTCTTCCCCCCGGTCGCCATCACCCTGGAGCACGTGGCGCGCGTCGTCCGCGCCGAGCGCGTGACGGTCCTGCTGCTGACCACCGGGCTCCTCCACCAGATGGTGAGCTCCCACCCGGAGGCGTTCGCCGACGTCCGGCACGTCCTCACCGGGGGCGACGTGGCCTCGCCCGGCCACGTCCAGCACCTGCTGGCCCGCTACCCGGAGCTGCTCTTCACCAACGGCTACGGGCCGACCGAGAACACCACGTACACGACCTGCTGGACCAGCAGCACCCTCCCCGAGCTGCGGAGCGTGCCGATCGGCCGCCCGATCAGCGGCACCAGGGTCGCCGTGCTCGACGACGAGCTCAGGCCGGTGCCCGTCGGCGAGTGCGGGGAACTGTACGTGGCCGGGGCGGGCCTGGCCCGCGGCTACCTGGGCCGCCCGGCCGCGACCGCCGAACGGTTCCTGCCCGACCCGTTCGGCACCGAGCCCGGCGCCCGGATGTACCGGACCGGCGACCTCGTGCGCTGGCTGCCGGACGGCACGCTGGAGTTCGTCGGACGCGCGGACGACCAGGTCAAGGTCCAGGGCTACCGCGCCGAACCGCGCGCCGTCGAGGTCGAGTTGGAACGGCTCCCCGGCGTGCGGCACGCGGTCGTGCTGCCGCAGCCCGACCCGGCGGGCGGCACCCGGCTGCTGGCCTACGTCGTGCCCGCGGAACCCGGCCCGGAGGGCAACGCCGACCTCGGCCGGCGGCTGCGCCACGACCTGCGGGACAGCCTGCCGGACTACCTGATCCCCTGGGCGATCCTGGTCCGTCCCGAGCTGCCGGTGAACCGCAACGGCAAGATCGACCGCCGGGCCCTGCCCACCGCCACCCGGGTCCCGCGCAACGTGCCCAACGAGTTCGTCCCGCCCGTCACCGAGGTGCAGACCCGACTGGCCGACCTGTGGGGCGACGTCCTCGGCATCGAACCGGTCGGCGTCGACGACGACTTCTTCGACCTCGGCGGGCACTCCCTGCTGGCCACCGACCTCCTGGTCGCCACCCAGCGCGAGTTCGACGTGGACCTCCCCGCGCAGACCCTGTACATGTCGCCGACGGTCGCCGAGCTGGCGACGGCCCTCAGCGAGCGGCTGGGGACGGCGGGTCCGGAGGGCCGGGCCGATGCGCCAGGCGGCCCGGCCGACGCGGCGGGGGAGGAGCGGCCCCGATGACGACGGTCCCCCCGACCGCGCGCTGCCCGGTCCTCGCCCCGCGGCCGGTCGACCTGATCGACCCCGACCTCTACCACGCGGGCGGGGCGCACGAGGCCTGGCGACGGCTGCGCCGCGAGGCACCGGTGAGCTGGCAACCGGTCGGCGACATCGGCTACTGGTCGATCGTCGGCCACGCCGAGGCCAACCGGGTCCTGCGCGACCACGCCACGTTCACCTCCGAACAGGGCACCCTGCTCAACCTCCTCGGCAAGGGCGACCCCGCCGGCGGCCGCCAGATGGCCGCGACCGACCCGCCCCGGCACGCCCACCTGCGCGGCCCGCTCCAGCAGGCCCTGTCGATCAAGACGGTGGAGAACGACCGGGAGGCCATCCGCCGGGTCGTCGTCGAGCTGCTCCGGCCGCTGGCTGACGGCGGCCCGTACGACTTCGCCGCCGCCATGGCCACCCTGCCGATGGCGGTCATCGGCACCATGATGGCGCTGCCGCAACAGGACTGGCCGCGGCTGGTCCGGCTCGCCCACGCCTGCATCGCCGCGGACGACCCCGAGTTCCAGCTCGCCGACGGACCCCAGGCCACCCTGGTGACCGCCCACCGCGAACTGTTCGCCTACTTCCAGGACCTCGTCACCGAGCGCCGGCGCGCACCGGGTGACGACCTGGTCAGCGTGCTGCTCACGATGGAACTGGACGGACGCCGGCTGTCGCCGGGCGAGATCGTCTCCAACTGCTACAGCCTGCTGCTCGGTGCGACCGTCACCACCGCCCAGCCGCCGATCGCGGCGATGGCCGAACTGGCCGGCACCCCGGTCCTGGACGACTGGGCGGCCCACCCGGAGCTGCTCGGCAGCGGCGTGGAGGAGGCCCTGCGCTGGGCCTCGCCCACCCAGCACTTCATGCGCCACACCACCCGCGACGTCGAGGTCCGGGGCGTGCCGATCCCCGCGGGGGACGCGGTCGTCGTCTGGCTGGCCTCGGCCAACCGCGACGAGACCGTGTTCGCCGACCCGTACACCTTCGACATCCGACGGCGGCCCAACAAGCACATCGCCTTCGGCGTCGGCGCGCACTACTGCATCGGCCACACCGTCGCACGGGTCGCGCTGCGGATCCTGTTCGCCGAACTGCTCGGCCGGTTCACCGACTTCGAACTCGCCGGGGCACCGCGACGGATGCGCTCGAACGTCATCGCGGGCTTCACCCACCTGCCGGTCACCGCGCGGACCCGGTAGGGCCCGACACTCTCACCGCAGCCGAACCAGAGAAGAAACCCCACACGGAAGGTCATCAGTGGACGCTCCGACGGCCCGTACCCGCAACAAGTGGTTCCTGCGCGAGCCGTCGCCGGTGGCGCCGGCGCGGCTGTTCTGCCTGCCCTACTCCGGCTGCGGTGCCAGCATGTACCGCCAGTGGCCGTCCTCGGTCGACGGCGTCGAGGTCTGTCCCGTGCAGCTGCCCGGCCGGGAGAACCGGATGCGCGAGCCCGCCCACACCACCTACCAGGCGCTGGCCGACGACCTCTGCGAAGCGCTGCGCCCCTACCTGGACCGGCCCTACGCCCTGTTCGGCCACTGCGGCTCCGCGCTGGCGGCGTACGAGACCGCCGTACGGCTGGTCCAGCGGGGCTGCCCCGCCCCGACCCGGCTGTTCGTCTCCTCCGAGGTCGCGCCGCAGGACGGCCCCTACGGCCGCTTCCTCGGCATGAACGACGACGAGCTGGCCGACGAACTGCGCGGGCTCGTCGCGGAGTTGGGCGGCACACTGGAACCGAGCCTGCTCGCGCTCTACCTCGGCGTGCTGCGCAACGACGTCGACATGAACAAGCGCTACCACGTGGCCGAGCCGGTCCGGCTGCCGTGCCCGGTCACCGCCATCGGCTGGACCGAGGACACGGGCATCGAGCCGTCCCTGATGACCGGCTGGCCGGCCTGCGGCGACACGACCTTCGAACTCCTGGAAGGAGGCCACTACCGCTTCATCGAGGCGCCGGCGGACCTGCTGGCGCTGCTGGTCGCGGACCTGGCGCCCACCAGCTCCCGCACGTCCTGACGGCGGACCCGTCCGACCTCGGACGCGGCGCCCGACGCGACGTCCGAATGCCGCCAGCACACGGACCCTTCCACGGGTGACGATCGGGACAGCCCGACCGCACGCCGGCCACGGCCCGCCTTCCCGCGGGCCCGTGCGCCTGCTCGTCCCCGCCCGTCGAAGGACCTCCCCGTGAACGACGCCCTCTTCGCCGTTGCCGAAGCTGCCACCGCCGAACCCGACACCGCCGCGCAGGCCACCGCGGCACCCGCGCCGGGCCCGGCCTCCCCGGGCCCGGCCGTCCTGCCCGCGCTCGCCCCGGTCGACTGGCAGGACGTGCGGGAGCAGTTGGACCGGGACGGGGTGGCGCTCACCGGGCCCCTGCTGTCGCCCGCCCAGTGCCGGGAGCTCGCCGACACCTTCGACGACGACGGCCTGTTCCGCTCCACCGTGGTGATGCAGCGCTACGGCTTCGGCCGCGGCACCTACCGGTACTACGCCGACCCGGCCGCCGTACCGGTCCTGGACGCGCTGCGGGAGCGGCTGTACCCGCCGCTGGCGCGGATCGCCAACCAGTGGGCGGCACGGCTGGGGGAGCGGACCTTCCCCCTCACCCTCGCCGAGCTGCACGCCGAGTGCGCCGCCGCGGGCCAGCACCGTCCCACCCCGCTGGTCCTGCGGTACGGTCCGGGCGACCACGCCTGCCTGCACCAGGACGTGTACGGCGACCTCGTCTTCCCGCTGCAGGCCACGATCATGCTGGAACGGCCCGGCGAGGACTTCACCGGCGGGGAGAACGTCTTCGTCGAACAGCGGCCCCGCTCGCAGTCCCGCGCGATCGTGGTGCGGCCGCGGCTCGGCCAGGCCCTGGTCTTCCCCGTCCAGCACCGCCCCGTCCAGGGCAGCCGCGGCTACCGGCGCCACCCGATGCGCCACGGCACCAACGCCGTCGAGTCCGGGCGCCGCACCACGCTCGGCGTGATCTTCCACAACGCCCGCTGACCGCGCGCCCGCCCGCTCACCCCCAGGACACCCCGTGAACACCCTCGCCCCCGAGACCGTCCCCGACGCCGCCGCCGGCAGCGTCCAGGCCGCCGTCCGCGCCCTCGACACCGCCGACTGGACCGCCCTGACCGCCGAACTCGACACCCACGGCTGCGCCCCGACGCCCCGCCTGCTCGACCCCGCCCAGTGCCGGGAGCTCGCCGCGCTCTACGACCGGCCCGAACTGTTCCGCACCACCGTCGACATGGCCCGCCACCGCTTCGGCTCCGGCCAGTACCGCTACTTCACCCACGACCTGCCCGAACCCGTCGCCGCCCTGCGCGAGGCCCTCTACCCCCACCTGCTCACCGTCGCCCGTACCTGGGCCGACAAGCTCCGCCGCCCCGCCCCCTGGCCCGACACCCTCGCCGAGTGGACCGCCATGTGCCACGCCGCCGGCCAGGACAAGAGCTCCCAGATCCTGCTGCGCTACGGCCCCGGCGACTGGAACGCCCTGCACCGCGACGTCTTCGGCGACCTCGTCTTCCCCCTCCAGGTGGTCATCGGCCTCGACGCCCACGGCACCGACTACACCGGCGGCGAGTTCCTCCTCGTCGAACAGCGCCCCCGGGCCCAGTCCCGCGGCACCGCCACCGTCGTCCCCCAGGGCCACGGCCTGGTCTTCACCACCCGCGACCGCCCCGTCCCCTCGGCCCGCGGCCACCGCGCCGGCCCCGTCCGGCACGGCGTCAGCACCGTGCGCAGCGGCCGCCGCCACACCCTCGGCCTCGTCTTCCACGACGCCTGAGGCCCCGCCGCCATGGCCGCCACCGGCACACCCGGGCCCACCGCCGACACCGCTGCGCCCACCGTCGGCACCGCCCCGGTCCCGTCCCGCCGCTACACCCTGACCGGACCCGACAACCGCCCCTACTCCAGCACCACGCCCGGCACCCTCGGCGGCCACCGCCGGGGCCGCCTCTACGGCCGCCTCGACTGCCCCTCCGCCCTGCGCACCATCGCCGCCGGCGGCTACGTGCGCCACCGCGTCTTCTTCGCCGACGAGGCCACCGCGATCGCCGCCGCCTACCGGCCCTGCTCGGTGTGCCTGCCCGAGAGGTACCGGCAGTGGAAGACCCGCCGGAAGGACCGCACCCCGTGAACCCCCGCCCCGCACCCGACCGCTCCCCCCTCCTCCCCGCACCCGACCGCTCCCCGCTCCTCCCCGAACCCGGGCCGACCGCCTACGGCGACCTCCCCGCACCCGCCCCCCACACCGCCCCCGAACTCGCGGCCCTGCTGCGCCTGCTCGCCGACCACCGCCGCCCGCCCCTGCACGGCGTCGCGATCGGCCACAGCCGCGACGACGCCTCCCGCGCGGCGGCCGCCGCCTTCGCCGACGCCTGGCAGGCCGCCGGCCATGCCGTCCTGGCCGTCGTCGACTGGCCCGAACAGGCCGCCTCCTGGCTGCGGCCCGCCCACCGCCTCACCGCCCCCGAGCCCGACGCCCTCGTCATCGCCGCCGCCCCGCTCGGCTGGGCCCAACTCGCCCGACGCCTGCGCCACAGCACCCCCTGGCGCCCGGACCGCACCTTCGGCTTCGCGTCCCTCGCCGAGCCGGTCGCCGCCGCGCTCGCCGGGCCCGGCGTCCTGGACGGCGTACGCGGCGCGAGCGCGGACGGCGGCACCTGGCGCATCGCCTCCGGCTGGACCGACTCCTTCCCGCCTGCCACCCCGGGCGCCGCCGCGTGACGACCACCCCCGCCCTGTTCGGCCCGCCGCCCGCCGGCTACGAGCGCCGCGAGATCGCGCCGGGCGCCGTCCACCTGCCCGGCTGGCTCACTCCCGATCGGCAGCGCGACCTCGTCGCCGCCGGCCGCGCCTGGGCCACCGGGCCCGTCCCGATCCGGCACACCCGGCTGCCGCGCGGCGGCCTCATGTCCGTACAGACCGTGTGCCTGGGCTGGCACTGGCAGCCCTACGCCTACACCCGCACCGCCGCCGACGTGAACGGCCGCCGCGTCGCCCGCCTCCCCGACTGGCTCGCCGACCTCGGCCGCCGGGCGGTGGCCGACGCCTACCAGGACCCCGGCCAGGGCGCCGGCTACGAACCCGACGCCGCGCTGGTCAACTTCTACGACGCCGACGCCCGGCTCGGCATGCACCAGGACAAGGACGAGCACTCGCTCGCCCCGGTGGTCTCCCTCAGCATCGGCGACACCTGCCTCTTCCGCTTCGGCAACACCCGTACCCGCAACCGGCCCTGGACCGACCTGACCCTCGCCTCCGGCGACCTGCTCGTCTTCGGCGGCCCCTCCCGCCTCGCGTACCACGCCGTGCCGAAGATCCTCCCCGGCACCGGCGACCCCGCCGTCGGCCCCGTCCGGGGCCGCCTCAACATCACCCTGCGCGTCACCGGACTCACCGACCGCGCCGCAGAGGCGACCGGAGCGGCCCCCGCCGGGGCCGCCCCCGTCGCCTCGCCGGAGCCGGGAACGCGCTACTGACGGGCCCCCACCGCAGCCCCGAGCCCGAGCAGCGCCACCCCGGCCACCCCCGACAGCCCCCGTTGCACCTTGCGCTGCAGCAGGACGCGCTGGATCGCGCCCAGGACCGCGACCACCACGACGTACCAGGCCAGGGCCAGCAGCCAGAACAGCCCGGCCAGGAGCACGTGCTGGGAGAGCTCGGACATGCCGGGCAGCTGGAACTGCGGGAAGAGGGAGAGGTAGAAGGCGGCGACCTTCGGGTTGAGCAGATTGCTCAGCAGGCCCTGGCGGAAGTCCGCCCCGCTGTCCGGCGCCCCGCCACGGCCGTGGCCGGCGGGCTGCGCGGCCGTCGCGTCGTCAGCTCCGTCCTCGCGTCGGCCGAGGCGGATGAAGTCGATCAGGGACCGGATGCCCAGGTAGGCGAGGTACAGGGCGCCGGCGATCCGCACGGCGGTGTAGAGCACTTCGGAGCCCGTGAGCAGCGCGGTCAGGCCCGCGACGGCCGCGCCGGCGAGGACCGCGTTGCCGAGCATGATGCCCATCGCGGTCGCGGCCGCGCCCCGGCGGCCGCCCCGTGCCGCGTTCCGCAGCAGGAGCACCAGGTCGGGGCCCGGAACAACGATGATCAGAAGAGAAGCGAGTACGAACGTCAGTAGCTGCGCAGTCATACACCAATCATGGCGCGGTTGAGAAGGGTTTTGGGCAAGTTGGTGAGAACGGCCGGTTCCTCCGTGTCCCGAAGCGTGGCGGTCGTCTGCATTCAGGGGACTTGTCCGTTCGACTGCCGCCGCCGTTCTCATATTCCGTCAGAATCCCTCTCAGCATGTGAGACCGGCGAAATCGGACCATGCGGTCCCTGGTCGATTCGCAGACTTACCGATGTGAATGCCACGAGGCCTTCCGCGCTTGTTAGAGTCGAATCACCCGAAGCAACCCGGGTCTCCGGAGTTCGGCATCCGGAGTCGCACGACTTCTTCGACCCGCACGCGACCGTGATGGAGTGAGATCGCATGAAGTCCCGACTCGACCGCTACGAGGAATTCATCGAGAAGGAGTACCGGGCCGGCCTGACGAAGCCCGACGAGTACTCGCTCGACGACGTCACCCCGGACCTTCGACAGCGCCTCTCCGAAGGGAGGTTCAAGCGCATCGTCTTCACCGGAATGGGCTGCTCGGCCATCGTCTCGGATATCGTCCGCGGCTACTTCACGGAGATCGGCCTGCCCCTCGAAGTGCACGTCGTGAACGACTACGACTTCCGCTTCCTGGCCGCTCCCTCGGTCCTCGAGGACGAGGCGACCCTGTACATCATCAGCTCCTACAGCGGGCACTCGCAGGAGCCGGTCCTCGCCTACCAGCGGCTTCGCGCCGTCCGGGACCAGGTGCTCCTGCTCACCTCCGGCGGCAAACTGGCCGAGCTCGGGCGGGCGGACGGCGCCTCCATCGCCTACTGGCGGCTGCGCGAACCGGACCGCGAGTACCCGCTCTTCCACGTCTCGCAGTACTTCGCCATCCTGATGGACATGTTCCACGAATTCGGGGTGCTGAGCGACGACCACCACGCCCGGCTGGGCGAATTGGCGGGCCTGCTCGAGGCGGATTTCGAGGAGAACGGCCGCGAGGCCGCCCGTCGGATCGCCGACGCGAGCGAGGACGCGAACATCATCATGATCGCGTCCCCGAAATGGCACGAGAGCCTGCTCAAGCTGGCCAAGATGCACTTCAACGAGATGGCCATGGTTCCGACCGCCCGGAACTACTTCCACGAATTCTGCCACAGCGAGGTGGCCACGCTTTCCGACCCGGTGCGGAAGCACAGCACGGTCTGGTTCTCCGACGCGGACGACGACGAGTACACCCTCGCCAAGGGTGAGAACCTGCAGCGTCTGCTGACCGACGACCGACCGGAGAACCGGAACATCCGGTTCTCCCGGGTGCACCTTTCGGAGGGGGACTTCCTCCGGAAGTACTTCACCGCCCTCAACGTGGTGCAGCACGCGGCACTCCGCCTCGGCCGGCACCACGAGACGCGGTCGCGCGACCTCATCTCCGAATCCGCCGGAAACCCCTGGTACCACAGCACCACCATCGAGTCCGAGCTGACGGCGTAACACCCGGGACGGAGAGAACGGAGAGGACTGTGGTGGCGGACATGGATGACACCAGTCCGCTGCACCTGTTCGACGTCACAGGCAAGGTGGCCCTGATCACTGGGGCCACCCGCGGGCTGGGCCAGGCCATCGCGGCCGGCCTGGCCCGCGCCGGTGCCAGAGTGATCGTCGCCGGGCGCAGCAGCGAAGCAGCAGACGCGGTCGCCGGCAAACTGGCCGTCGACGGAGGATCCGCCGTCGGTGTCGGGCTGGACGTGACGCGGGAGGCAGAGGTCGAGGACGTCCTCTCCCGTACGGTGCGCGAACACGGCGGACTCGACATCGTCGTCAACAACGCCGGCATCATCGACAGGTTCCCGGCCGAGGACTACCCGGCCGAGACCTGGCAGCGCGTCATCGACACCAACCTGACCGGCGCGTTCCTCGTGTCACGCGCCGCCGGGAGGGCCATGCTCCGGCAGGGCAGCGGAAAGATCGTCAACATCGCATCGGTCCTGGCCCACAGCGGTGGCCGCAACGTCGTCGCCTACGCGGCGAGCAAGGGCGCGCTGGTACAGCTCACCCGCTCCTGTGCGGCGGAGTGGGCCGGGCGGGGCGTCCACGTGAACGCGATCGCCGCCGGCTACTTCGAGACGGACCTGACCGCCGGTCTGCGCACGGACGCGCAGCGCAGTGCGGGCCTGCTCACCCGGGTACCCGCCGGCCGTTGGGGCAGGCCCGAGGAGCTCGTCGGGACCGTGCTGTACCTGGCCTCGGAGGCGTCCAGCTACGTCCACGGAGCCGTCATCGAGGCGGACGGTGGATGGACCGCCGCATGAACAGTCACCGCATGAACAGTCAGCGCATGAACACCCACCGGGTGAACACCCACCGACCCCACGACCGGCCCGAACACGGGAGGAGGCACCGATGAAGCCGCACGCGCGGAGGCTCGACGGGTTCCGGCAGTCGACCATCAGGGCCATGACCGAGCGGTGCGTCGCCGTCGGCGGCATCAACCTCGGCCAGGGCCTGTCCCGCACGCCGCCCCCGGACGACCTGCTCGACCACGCGACCGCACACTTCGCGTCCGCCGACCACTCCTACAGCCCCGCCCACGGAGACGCCGTCCTCCGGCAGGCCGTCGCGCGGAAGCTGGCGGAGTACAACGGAGTCCACGTCGACCCGGAGCACGGGGTGGTGGCCACCATCGGCGCCACCGGCGCGTACAACGCGGCGGTACTGGCCCACCTCGACCCGGGAGACGGCCTGCTCCTGCCCGAACCCTTCTACGGCTACCACCGCACCGTGGCGGAGATCCACGGGGTCGTTCCCCAGCCGGTCAGGACGGACGCCCCCGGGTTCCGGATCGACAGGGCGGCCCTGGAGGCGGCCACGACGGACCGCACCAGGGCGATCGTGCTGTGCACACCCGGCAATCCGTCGGGCCACCGGATGCCACCGGACGAGATCGAGGAGGTGGCGCGCTTCGCAGCGGACCGGGACCTGCTGGTGATCACCGACGAGATCTACGAGCACCTCTACTACGGGGACGAACCGCACCGCTCGCCGGCGTCGTTCGACCTGCTGCGCGACCGCACGATCACGGTCTCCGGCCTCTCCAAGACCTACAGCATCCCCGGATGGCGGCTCGGCTACGCCGCCGGACCCCCGGAGCTGATCGCGCCGTTGCGCATCGCCGCCGACGCGCTCTCGGTGTGCGCCCCCACCCCGCTGCAGCAGATCGCCGCACGGGCGTTCACCCTGCCGGACTCCTTCTACGCGCGGACGCGCCAGGACTACCGCCGCAAGCGCGACCGGATCGCCGCGGCGTTCCGCGACGCGGGCCTCGCGACCAACGACCCGGAAGGCGCCTACTACCTCCTGGTGGACGGGACTCCGCTGGGCGGCGACAGCGGCGAGGTCGCGGAGACGATCCTGAGTGCCGCCGGCATCGCCACCATCCCGGCCGACGCGTTCCATCTCGGGCCGGCCCCTTATCCCTACGTCCGCGCGTGCTTCGCCCTGACCGACGCCGACATCCTCCGCGTGGAGGAGCACCTCTCCGAGGTGAAGTGGCCCTGACCACCGCGGTCATGCCGGCCGGCCGCGGTGAGGCACCGGCGCCCGCCCGCCTCGCCGGCGGCCGGCCGACAGCCGCGAGCAGGACGGCCCAACCGGCCCGCCACCGGCCGGGATTGGCGTACCTCTCCGCCCGCAGTACCGCGGACCCCGGCGTCCGGGCCGTACGCGACCGCTCTCCGGCGACCCCTCCCCGTGGGCGGCCTGCCTCCACGCCGGCGCATGGCGAGCGCCCGTCGCGCCACGGCATCCGGCTCAGCCCGCGACACCCTGCTCGTGCCGGGAAGTCCCCGTTCCCGGCCTCTGGAACGAGCTTCAGCGGCGTGAGCCGTAGCCCCAGTGGTGGTCCGGGTAGTCGCCGCACGGGTACTGCATCAGCGGGGCCTGCGGGGCGTTGCTGCCGTGGGAGACGGCGAGGCACTGGCGGCTGTTGCCGTTGACGAAGCGGATGCCGTGCGGCCACTTCTCGATCTTCCAGGCCTGCCCGGGGTTGTTCCGGCACGCCGACTGGACGACCTGGGCGGTGGCCTCGGTGCTGGAGTCCTGGACGGAGAGACAGAGGGCGCTGTTGTAGCTGACGATCCGGTAGTAGGTGTCGCCGTCGGCGTCCGTGTAGGCCTGCTGGGTCTGCCAGAAGTGGTCGGGGAAGTCCCCGCAGGGATACTGCTGGACCTGCGCGCCCTCCTCCCGGCTCCCGCCGGGCGTGGCGATGCACTGCAGGCTGTTGTTGTTCCTGATCGCCACCGATCCCGTCGGCGGGACGAGCGGGGTGCCGCCGAGGCGCCCCGGTGCCGGGAACGCGGACGCGGATGCGGCGGCGGTGGGCGCCGGGGGCGGCGCGGGTCGGTCGCCCCCGGTCGAGGCCGGAGGGCCGGTGGCTTCCGACAGCGCACGGGGCGGCTCGCCGGGAACCGTCGGACCGGGCTGCGCCGCTGCGCTCCGAACCCCCGTCGCCGGAGCCGGCCCGCCGTCCGGTGGGGGCGCGGTCGACGCGGTGGCCGGACCGTTGCCGGGGGGCCGCGCCGACGGGCTGCCCGCGGGTGGGGCGGACGGTTCGGCGCTCGTGCCGGGCGTTGGCGCGGCGTCGGAACCGACCGCCAGGGGGAGCGCTCCGGAGGAGGTGGGCACCGGGCGCAGCTGTACGCCCACCAGCACGCCCGCCAGCACCAGGGCTCCGGCCAGGACCGCCGCCGCGCCGACGGCCGCGCCCGTCCTGACGGCCCGACGCCCCGGTGCCCCGACGGGCTCGGTGGGATAGAGCGGATCGTCGGGCGGAGGGCCGTCGAACGCCGGGCCCGGCGGGAAGAAGCCGGTCGGGCGATTGTCCGTGACCGGGACCAGCTCACCGCGGACAACCACGGCGGCGGTCGTCGCCGGGGCCATCCGGGCCACCTCCAGGTAGCGGCCGGCCAGGGCCGTGCGTACCGCGAGGAGGTCCGTGTTCAGGCGCCGGAGCACGGGCAGGTGCGCCGGCACCCCGTCGGCCACCGCGGGCTCCGTACCCGGCTGTCGGCCACCGTCGGCCCCGGCCGGCGACTGCTCCTGGTCGACCAGGAGCCCCATGGCGCGTTGCTCCTGCTCCGCGGTCCGTCGAGCGTCGTACGCGCTCTCCCGGATGCGGCGCACCTCGTCCAGGCAGCGCGTCGCCTCCAGCAGCCGGGCCCGCCGCTGCCCCGCATCGCCCCCGCCGGGCGGCAGCGGCGCGAGGGGGGCCGGCCCGTCCGCTCCGGCGGCGTCCAGTTCACCCCGTAGCTCGGCCACGATGGCGATCAGCACGCGGATCAGTTCCTCCGCCTCCGCCACGCCGGCCTCGGCCTGCCGTTGCGCCTGCCTGGCCAGATCCAGTGCCTGCCGCGCGTCCGACCGCCCGGCCGCGGGCGACGGGAGCCCCCTGGCCGCCAGCCCGGCCCGTTCGTGCAGCTGACCGGCCCGGGCCAGGAGCACCGCCTGGGCCCGGGGGTCCGTCACGCGGTCGTGGATCAGCTGCCGGAGCAGGTGCCACGGGATGTCCTTCTCCGCGGAGCGGTACTCGCTCCAGCTGGTCCTGCCGGCCGGGTACCGGCGCGCGAGTTCGCGGACGGTGAGCCCGGAGGTCACCTCCCGCACCAGCCCGGCCAGGTCGTTCGCCTGCTCGGTCTCGCCCTTGAACCGCCCCTGTGGGCGTCCGGCGCTCCCCATTCCCTGCCCCCTGCCGTGTCCGTGGTCAATCCGGGTTGTCCGCTGTTCACCTGGGCCGCGACCGAGTCTTGTAGATGGACAATCAAATACGCCCGCACTGTGGGAACTCCACCGGGTCTTCGGACAACTTGTCGCAGCCCGCCTGCGACGGGACACGCCGGCCGGGACCTCCGGTGCCGGAGCCGGGGCTGCGCCGTCCCGCGGCGGCGGTCACCCGACGGCCCCGGACCTTGGCAACCACCGCACCCGAAGGAGCTCTCGATGATCAGGAAGCACCTCGCGACGGTCCTCGCGGCCACCGTCCTCGCCGGAGGTTTCGTCGGCCTCTCCGCCGGCGCGGCCCACGCCTCCCCCCGGGTCAACAAGTGCGGGAGTGCGTACGACTTCAAGTGGAGCTGGGACATCACCGACAACTCCAGCGCGGCTCCGGTGGTCGGCTTCATCGACATCTACTACAACAGCGGGAACGGGTACAACTGTGCGATCGCCCGCGGGCGCGACGCGGCCGTCACCGGCCAGCACGAGATCTACGTCGCGATTCGGCGCTCCGGAACGGACGGCTGGATCGACGACGGCGCCGGCAGCAACTACACCCAGTACGCGGGCCCGGTCTACGTGTACGCCAAGGGGTCCTGCATCGACTTCGTCGGTGGGCTGAAGTACAACGAGTTCACGGGGCAAGGGGCCTCCAGCTACAAAGCCCAGCACTGCGGCTGAGCCGTGGC
>NZ_JBHUAL010000067.1:0-39947 GCF_042789775.1 Kitasatospora sp. NPDC056800
CCGGTGCGGACTCGCTGTCGCGGTCCGCGGTCGTTTCCGGGGGTGGCGTCGTCGGCGCGGAGCGCGCCGACGGGCCGGAGCACGCTGAGGTACTGGAGCAGGCCGAGGGCCCGGAGCAGACCGGCGGCGACGGCTCGGACGAGTCGGACGAGTCTGACCAGGACGAGGAGCCCGGGCGCTCGCGTTCGCGGGACCTGCTGCTGTTGGTCGGGATCTGCCTGACGGCCCTGCTGCTGGCGAACGCCTTCGTCGCGCGTCCCTTCTCGGTGCCCTCCGGGTCGATGGAGGAGACCCTGCGCCCCGGCGACCGGCTGGTCGCGTACCAGCTCGCCTACGCCTTCGGCGGCCATCCCCAGCGGGGCGACGTCGTGGTCTTCGACGGGAGGGGCTCCTTCCTCCGCGAGTCGGCGAAGCAGCCCACGTTCTGGGACGGCCTGCGCTCGTTCGCCCAGGACCTCGGGCTGGCCCCGGCCGGGGACACCGTCTACGTCAAGCGCGTGATCGGCGTCGGCGGGGACCGGGTGACCAGCACCGGGCCGGGCGCGCCGATCACCGTCAACGGCGTGCCGATCGACGAGACCTCCTACCTGTCCCCGGGCGACGCCCCGTCGAGCGTGGCCTTCGACATCGTCGTGCCGGCCGGCAAGCTCTGGGTGATGGGCGACCACCGCAGCGCCTCCCGGGACTCCCGCGACCACCTCGGCGATCCCGGCGGCGGCTTCGTGCCCGAGAAGAAGGTGATCGGCCGGGCGGACTGGGTGGTCTACCCGATCTCGCGCTGGACCAGCCTGGACCGGCCCGCGGCCTTCGCCGCGACTGCGGGGACAGGCGGTCATGGGGACCAGGGGTAGGGGGCGGCTCGACGACCGCCCGGCTGCCGGAGGCCCGACTGGCCCGACTGCGGGGGGACCGGCCGCAGGGGGTCCGGCTTCGGCCGGTCCGGTGCGCGGTGGACCAGGGGAGGACGGCGCGGCAGGCCGTGGACCGGCAGGGGCCCCGTCGGCGCGCGGCCGGGCCGAGCGCCGTCGCAGTGCCCGCAAGGCCGCCCGTCGGCGCAAGCGCTCGCTGGTCCGCGAAGTGCCCATGATCGTCCTGGTGGCCCTGCTGGTGGCGCTGGTGATGAAGACCTTCCTGGTCCAGGTGTTCGTGATCCCCTCGGGTTCGATGGAGCAGACCATCCTGATCGGGGACCGGGTACTGGTGGACAAGCTGACCCCCTGGTTCGGCAGTGAGCCGCAGCGCGGCGACATCGTGGTGTTCAAGGACCCGGGCGGCTGGCTGGAGCGCGACCGCAAGCCGTCCGAGGACGGCCCGGTGCTGGGTGCGGCCAAGCAGGTGCTGACCTTCGTCGGACTGCTGCCCTCCGACAACGAGCAGGACCTGATCAAGCGGGTGATCGGCGTCGGCGGGGACACCGTCGAGTGCTGCGACGCGCAGGGGCGCCTCAGCGTCAACGGCCACCCGGTGGAGGAGTCCTACCTCGCGCCCGGCAACCCGCCGTCCCGGCAGGCCTTCAGGATCCAGGTGCCGCAGGGGCGGCTGTGGGTCATGGGTGACCACCGGGACGTCTCCGCCGACTCCCGTTTCCATATGGGCAATCCGGGACAGGGGACGATCCCGCTGAGCGGCGTGGTCGGTCGCGCGTTCGTGACCGCCTGGCCGCTGGACCGCTTCCATCAACTCGATGCGCCCGGTTCACTCTCCTCTCTCGCCCGGATGCCGCAGGCCGGCGGAACTGCCGCGGGATCGGTGGGCGTTGGGCCGGTTCCTGCGGAACCGCCGCTCGTTATGGGGGTGTTGGGCATCCTTCCGCTCGTCGTTCGCCGGTCGGGGCGGCCTCCGGAGTGAGCCGCACCGGCCGCCGACCGGACGGGCCTCGCGTGTGGGACCGCGAGCCGGATGCCTTGGAGTGATAGAGAAGTGCAGGTGCGGCTGGGAGTGGTCCCGGTCGCGGGCCGAGGCTGTGCTGGTGTCAGGGGAGTCCGCGGTGGGCAGCCCTGAGGCGTTCATGGTCGTGGTGAGCGTGGTGCCCGCTGTGCGGCACTCTGAGCGCGGGCGCGCGGGCGTCCGCACAGCAGGGAGGAGACGTTGTGGGGGATTTGGTGATCGGCGCCCGATCAGGCGCCGGAGAGCCCGAGGGCCCAGGCCGTCGGGCGGACCGGTCCACCGAGTCCGCGGCCTCCTCGGCCTCGGTCGAGGACGCGGCGGCGCAGACCGCCGACGGGCAGGGCGGTGCCGGATCGGAGGACGCCCCGGGCTCCCAGCACGCGGAGGCCGAGCCCGCGGACGGCTCGGAGTCGGAGGCTCCGTCCAAGCCGCGCAAGCAGCGCTCGTTCTGGAAGGAACTGCCGATCCTGGTCGGCATCGCGCTCATCCTCGCGCTGGTGATCAAGACGTTCTTCGTCCAGGCGTTCTCCATTCCGTCGGAATCGATGCAGAACACGCTGCAGGTCGGCGACCGCGTCCTGGTCGACAAGCTGACCCCGTGGTTCGGGGCCGAACCCGAGCGCGGTGAGGTCGTGGTGTTCCACGACCCGGGCGGCTGGCTGAGCGACGAGCCGACCCAGCAGAGCAGCAACTCCTTCCTCCGCGGTGTGCAGGACGTGCTCAGCTTCGTCGGCCTGATGCCCTCCGCCAACGAGAAGGACCTGATCAAGCGGGTCATCGCGGTCGGCGGGGACACCGTCGAGTGCGAGGGCGAGGGGCCGGTCAAGGTCAACGGCGTCGCGCTCAACGAGCCGTACGTCTACCAGGGCAACACCCCGTGCGGCGACCACCCCTTCGGCCCGGTCAAGGTGCCCAAGGACCGGATCTGGGTCATGGGCGACCACCGCGCCAACTCGCTGGACTCCCGCTTCCACATGGACCAGCCGGGCGGCGGCACCGTCCCGGTGGACAACGTGATCGGGCGTGCCTTCGTGGTGGCCTGGCCGGTCGGCCACTGGTCGACGCTGCCGGTGCCGGACACCTTCGACCAGAAGGGCCTGGCGGCGGCCGCGCCGATGGCGCCCCCCGTGGCCGGTGCGGTGGGGGCCGTCGCCCTGCTCCCGCTGGTGCGGCGGGTGCGTGGCCGGGTGGAGAGCCGCAAGGAGTCCTGAGCTCCACCGGATCGTGTTCCGCCGGGTTGCCCCCGGCTCTTGCGCGGGCCGTGGTACCGACGAGTAATCTGCTCGGACGTGCCACGGCCCGCCGGCTTTTCCGCCCGAGCCTCCGGCGTGCCAGTGGTGTTCTCCGGTCGGCCAGAGGTGGACGGTGTCGATGAGCAGTGTCGTGGAGCAGACGGCCGACCACCCGACCGCGCCCGCCCGTGCGGGCCGTCGGCCCGCCGCGGTTCTGCAGGGCGTCGCCCTGGCACTCGGGCTGGTGCTGATGGTCGGCGGCTTCGCGCTGATCGCGATCGACTACCGGCCGTACAAGATCCCCACCGCCTCGATGCACCCGACGCTGCGCGTCGGGGACACCGTGCTCGCCCGCAAGGTCGGCGGCGGCGACATCGGGCGGGGCGACGTGGTGGTCTTCCGGGACCAGGCCTGGGGCGGCGAACTCATGGTCAAGCGGGTGGTCGCGGTCGGCGGGGACACCGTCGCCACCAGCGGGGCCGATCACCGGCTGACGGTCGACGGGCAGCCGGTGGACGAGCCCTACCTCGCGACGCAGGGCGGCCAGGGCCAGCCGTTCAGCGTGACGGTGCCGCAGGGCCGGCTGTTCCTGCTCGGCGACAACCGGGTGGGCTCGCTGGACTCCCGCACCCACCTGGAGGTGGACGGCGGGACCGTCCCGGCCGAGGCCGTCGAGGCGAGGGTCGAGGCCACCGTGCTGCCCTTCGGCCGGACGGGCCTGCTCGACCGGGTCACGGACTTCGACGGCTTCGCGGGCCCGAAGGCCTCGCAGCCGGGGCCGCTGGAGCCCTCCGCCTACGCCGCCGTCGCGGGCGCGGCGCTGATCCTCGTGACCTCGGCGGTGGGCGGGGTGGCGGGTCTGGCCCGCCGGCTCCGGGGGCGCAGCTCCTGAGCGGGGCCGCCGCCCCGCGGGCCGCTCTGCCGAACATCGCCCCGGACGACCGCGCCGGGTGGCAGGATCGGTAGCGCCACCGATGCGAACGGAAGGAGCGTGGAGCGCCGCCATGACAGCACGGCGCCGCAGAGCGGCGCGGATCCTGCTGCTGGACGGGCTGGACCGCATCCTCCTCTTCCTGGGGGCCGACCCGGCCACTCCGGGGGAGACGTGGTGGTTCACGCCCGGGGGAGGCTTGGAGGCGGGGGAGGACGTGCGGGAGGCCGCCGAGCGGGAGCTCGCCGAGGAGACCGGCCTGCGGGGTGTGGACCTGGGGCCCTTGGTGGCGTACGGCACGGTGTCGTTCTCCTTTCAGGGACAGCGCTACGAGCAGGAGCAGTGGTTCCACCTGGCCCGGACCACGGAGACGGTGCTGGACCACTCGGGCATGGGCGCCGACGAGCACGCCCAGTTGCTCGCGGCGCGTTGGTGGACGGTCGAGGAACTGAGGGGGACCGCCGAGACGGTCTATCCGGTCGGTCTGGCGGACTTCCTGGAGCGGCTGCTGGTCGAGGGCCCGCCGGTGGACCCGGTACGGCTCTGACCGTGGGTGCGGTGGTCCACAATGGGTGGACGTGACAAGTTGAGGGGACGCCTGGATGAGTGCCGAAGATCTCGAGAAGTACGAGACCGAGATGGAGCTCAAGCTCTACCGGGAGTACCGGGACGTCGTCGGCCTGTTCAAGTACGTGATCGAGACCGAACGACGGTTCTACCTCACCAACGACTACGAGCTGCAGGTGCACTCGGTCCAGGGCGAGGTGTTCTTCGAGGTGTCGATGGCGGATGCGTGGGTCTGGGACATGTACCGGCCGGCCCGGTTCGTCCGCAAGGTCCGGGTGCTGACCTTCAAGGACGTGAACATCGAGGAACTCGCGAAGAGCGATCTGGAGCTGCCCTCGGACGAGTCCGGCTTCGGGAACTGACGTTGGACGACTCCGTCCCGCGTTGTCCAGCCGAATTTCGCGGGAACGGGGCTTCTCACCCCTGCGGGTGACAGGAGTTGTCCACAGGTCCGAGTTATCCACAGGGAACGGGAATTCCCGGGCCTCGCCGTGCGCGTTGGGGCAGCCTCCTCGGCGGAGGTGGTCACCATGCAGCACACCGTCGTGCAGGACCAGGCCGTACCGGACACGGCCGCAGCCGGGAAGGCCCCGCGGGCGATCCCGGACCGCAGCACCAGGAACGGGCTCGGCCGGTACGGGGAGCGGGTCGCCGCCCGCCGCCTCGCGGAGGCCGGGCTCCGCATCCTGGACCTCAACTGGCGCTGCGCCGAGGGCGAGCTGGACATCGTCGCCCTCGACGGCGACACCGTGGCGGTATGCGAGGTGAAGACCCGCTCCGAGCGGGGTTTCCAGCAGCCGACCGAGGCCATCGACCGGGCCAAGGCCGCCCGGCTGCAACGCCTGGCCGAGCGCTGGATGGCCGAGCGCTGGCCCGACCACTTCGCCCGGCTGGCCGGCCCCGGCTACGACCCGGGGCCCACCGATCCGCAGTGGCCTCCCGCCCCACCGGGCGGGGTGCGGATCGACCTGGTCGCGGTGGTCAACCGGGCGCGGGGTGCGGCCCTGGTCGACCACCTGCGGGGGGTGGTCTGAGATGGCCTTCGCCCGTACCTGTTCCGTCGCGCTCGTCGGCGTCGACGGAGTGATCGTCGAGGTCCAGGCCGATCTGGAGCCCGGGGTGGCCGCGTTCACCCTGGTCGGCCTGCCCGACAAGGCGCTCACCGAGGCCCGCGACCGGGTCCGTGCCGCGGTCGTGAACAGCGGCGAGGCCTGGCCGCAGCGGAAGCTGACGGTCGGTCTCAGCCCCGCCTCGGTGCCCAAGAGCGGCAGCGGCTTCGACCTCGCGGTGGCCTGCGCCGTGCTGGCCGCCGCCGAACGGCTCGACCCCTCCGCCATCGCCGACCTGCTGATCATCGGCGAGCTGGGGCTGGACGGCCGGGTGCGGCCGGTCAGAGGGGTGCTGCCGTCGGTGCTGGCCGCCGCCGACGCCGGGTACCAGCGGGTCGTGGTCGCCGAGCAGACCGCACCCGAGGCCTCGCTCGTCCCCGGGGTGACGGTGATCGGCGTCCGCAGCCTGCGCCAGCTCGTCGCCATCCTGACCGGCGCGGCGGCACCGGAGGAGCCGCCCGATCCGATCGGGGGCAGGCCCGATCCGCTGATGGCCGGCCTGATGCTGCCCAGCGCCGGCGTGCGGGGCCTGCCCGACGACAGGGCGGCCCGGCTGGACATGGCGGACGTGGCCGGCCAGTACGAGGCCCGACGGGCGCTGGAGATCGCCGCGGCCGGAGGGCACCACCTCTACCTGAAGGGCCCGCCGGGCGCGGGCAAGACGATGCTGGCGGAGCGGTTGCCCGCGCTGCTCCCGCCGCTGACCCAGAAGGAGGCGCTGGAGGTCACCGCCGTCCACTCGGTGGCGGGGCTGCTCCCGGCCGGGCGCCCACTGATCGACACCGCGCCCTACTGCGCCCCGCACCACTCCACGACGATGCCGGCCATCGTCGGCGGCGGCAGCGGTATGCCGAGACCGGGAGCGGTCTCGCTGGCCCACCGGGGCGTGCTCTTCCTGGACGAGGCACCGGAGTTCCCGGTCCGGGTGCTCGACGCGCTGCGCCAGCCGCTGGAGTCGGGCGAGGTGGTGATCGCCCGCTCGGCCGGATCACTGCGGCTCCCGGCCCGCTTCCTGCTCTGCCTGGCGGCCAACCCCTGTCCGTGCGGCCGGTACTCGCGGCGGGGCGAGGGCTGTGAGTGCACCCCCGCCATGGTCAGCCGCTACCAGGGGCGGCTCTCCGGGCCGCTGCTGGACCGGGTCGACCTCCAGGTCCAGGTGGCCCCGGTGACCAGGGTCGAGCTCATGGAACGGGACACCACGGCGGAGACCACCGAGACCGTCGCGGCCCGGGTGCTGGCCGCGCGGGAGCGGGCGGCGGCCCGGCTGGCGAACACCCCGTGGCGGACCAACGCGGAGGTCCCGGGCCACGAGCTGCGCACCCGCTGGCAGCTCACGGCCGGCGCACTCAACGACGCCGCACGGCAGTTGGAGCGGGGGCTGCTGACCGCCCGGGGCCTGGACCGGGTGCTCCGGGTCGCCTGGACGGTGGCCGACCTCGCCGGCCGCGACCGGCCGGACCAACGGGACGTGCGCACCGCCCTGGTCCTGCGCACCGGGGTGGAGCACGGACTGCCGCTGACCGAGCGGGTCTTCGGGCGGCTCGGTGGGATCCCGGCCCAGCGCGCCAGCCCGGACGGCGACTTGTCCGGGGAGCCCGAGACGCCTGACGAGCGTTCGCGAAACCAGAAGGGTGAGGCATGAACCAGTTGCTGAGGCAACCTCGAATTCCCGGTGGGTCCGATGCCGGGCCCGGCCCCGGGGCCACCACCGAGACCGAGCCGGAACGCCTCGCCCGGGTGCTGCTCGGCCGACTCAGCGAGCCGGGGGACGCGGTGGTCGGTCGATGGCTCGCTCAACTTCCCGCCGTCGACGTGGTGAAGGCGATCCGGGACGGGACGGTGCCAGACCACCCGGGACTGGACGCCACCCGACTGTCCGGGTACCAGGCGCGGCTCCCGGGGCTGGACCCGCGGATGGACCTGAAACGGGTACGGGACGTCGGTGGGCGGTTCATCATTCCGGGGGACACGGAATGGCCCAGCCAACTCGACGACCTGGGTGACGGACGCCCGATCGGGCTCTGGGTGACGGGCACCGGCTCGCTGCGGCTGCTCGCACTGCGCTCGGTCGCGATGGTGGGCTCCCGCGCCTGTACGGCCTACGGCGCCCACGTCGCGGGGGAGCTGTCCGCCCAACTGGCCGAGCGCGGCTGGGTGGTCGTCTCCGGAGCCGCCTACGGGATCGACGCGGCCGCACACCGCGGGGCGCTCGCGGTCGGTGGGACGACCGCCGCCGTACTCGCCTGCGGCGTTGACGTGGCCTATCCCAAGGGCAACGCCGAACTGATCCGGCGGATCGGTGTCCAGGGCCTGCTGGTCAGCGAACTCCCGCCCGGGGAGCACCCGAACCGCTTCCGCTTCGTCCTCCGCAACCGGGTCATCGCGGCGCTCACCCGGGGGACGGTGGTGGTCGAGGCGGCGGTGCGCAGCGGAGCCCTGAGCACGGCCCGACGGGCGCGGGACCTCAACCGCCACACCATGGGCGTCGCAGGCCCGGTGACCTCGGAACTCTCCGCCGGGGTGCACGCCCTGATCCGCAGCGGCGGTGCCACCCTGGTCACCGACGCGGCCGAGATCACCGAGCTGATCGGGGCGATCGGGGAGGACCTCGCGCCGCAGCGCAGCGGCCCGGTGCTCCCGCGCGACCTGCTGGAGCCGGCGGTGGCCCGGGTGCTGGAGGCCGTACCGGCGACGGCGGAGGGCGCGCCGGTCGAGCGGCTGGCCCGGCAGTCCGGCCTCCCGCCGGACGAAGTCCTGCAACGGCTCTACGAGCTGGGGTCGCTCGGCTACGTGGAGCGGCACGGCGCGCACTGGCGCGTGGTGCGGAGGAGGTGAGCGCTGGGACCGGGAACACGTTTGGGTAGAGGGAACGCATGTCGGACCCGCCCGGCTGACCTGCCGATCCGGTTCTGCTGTCCGTCGCCCGGATCCGGTGTGCGAACGCCACCGGATCGGGGGACGACCGAGTGGCGGTAGCGCTTTGCAGTGAGTTGGTCACGCTACGCTCCACATGCCTTCCCTATCAGCACATGACTCGGCAGAACGGCGCAGACCAACGCATGCCCACACACATTCCCGGACACAGAGTGACCGGTGGCGCTCGGTCCTCGGGAGGGCCGCGGACCGAGCGGCGCCCCGCGTCCGACTACCCGTCCAAGTCGGCGGGGACGATGGGAGGCCTGTCCCGCCAGGGCGGGCGGCCGACGGTGGTGCCCCAGCCTACGGATGCGGCCCGGGGTGCCGAGCCGGCCCCGGGCGCCGGCGCGGCCGACCTCGACGGCGCGCCTGTCGGGGCGCCCGCCGGTGTGCCCCCCGGCGCGGTCGCGGCCGGCGCGCCCCGGCCGCCCGGCAGTGCGCCGGCCCGGGGCGCCACCTCTCCGGCGCTCGCCTCGCCGGTGTCCCCGCTCCGCCGGGAGAAGGCGGCGGACGGCGGCCAGGGGCAGGATGTCCGGGAGGTCGCGGCCCAGGGGCGCACCGCCCTCGAAGAGCTCTGGCGCTCCTACAAGGAGACCGGGGACCAGCGGCTGCGGGAGCAGCTGATCCTCCACTACTCACCGCTCGTCAAGTACGTGGCGGGGCGGGTCGGGGTCGGCCTGCCCTCCAACGTCGAACAGGCGGACTTCGTCTCCTCGGGGGTCTTCGGGCTGATCGACGCGATCGAGAAGTTCGACATCGACCGCGCCATCAAGTTCGAGACCTACGCGATCAGCCGCATCCGGGGCGCGATCATCGACGAGCTGCGCGCCCTGGACTGGATCCCGCGCTCGGTGCGGCAGAAGGCGAAGGCGGTCGAGCGGACGTACGCGACGCTGGAGGCCCGGCTGCGCCGGACGCCGCACGAGCCCGAGGTCGCGGCCGAGATGGGCATCGCGATCGAGGACCTGCACGCCATCTTCAGCCAGCTGTCGCTCGCCAACGTGGTCGCGCTGGACGAACTGCTCCACCCGGTCGGGGAGGGCGGCGACCGGCTGAGCCTGATGGACACCCTGG
Source organism: Kitasatospora sp. NPDC056800 (assembly GCF_042789775.1). Taxonomy (NCBI): domain Bacteria; kingdom Bacillati; phylum Actinomycetota; class Actinomycetes; order Kitasatosporales; family Streptomycetaceae; genus Kitasatospora; species Kitasatospora sp. NPDC056800. The sequence goes on from NZ_JBHUAL010000067.1 coordinate 9,717, forward strand.
TCGACCATGGTGCGGACAACCCGGTCGAGGTGGCCGAGGACCGCGAGCTGCGCAGACTGCTGGCCCAGGCGGTCAACACCCTCCCCGAGCGGGAGAAGACGGTGGTGACGCTCTACTACTACGAGGGCCTCACTCTCGCCGAGATCGGGCAGGTGCTGGGGGTGACGGAGAGTCGGGTGAGTCAGATCCACACCAAGTCCGTCCTCCAGCTGCGCGCCAAGCTGTCGGACATCCGGTAGGGCGCCGACGACAAGGGCGCCGGCAGCCGGGGACCGACAGCAAGGGCGCCGGCAGCGAAGGTGCCGGTCGGAGGGGTGTCTGCCGTCGGTCGTCAGAAGCCGGTCGCCGGGCCCGGGCCCCGTTCCGATGCGCGGCGCCGTACCGGCCGGAGGTAGGGCTCCGTACAGTGGGACCGTGCCGAAGATCCGAGCGGCCACGGTGGCCGAGCATCGCCAGCTCCAGCGGGCAGCCCTCCTCGATGCTGCCCGCATCCTGCTGACCGAGGGTGGCATGGAGGCCCTGACCTTCCCCGCGCTCGCGGCGCGCGCCGGGCTGGCGCGCTCCTCGGTCTACGAGTACTTCCGCTCCCGCGCCGCCGTGGTCGAGGCGCTCTGTGAGGTGGACCTCCCGCTCTGGGCGGCCGAGATCGAGGCCGGGATGGCGAGCTGCGACACCGCCGTCGAGCGGATCGAGGCCTACGTCCGGGGCCAGCTGGCACTGGCCGCCGACCCCCGGCACCGCGCGGTGGTGGCGATCTCGGCGCTGGAGCTCGACGAGGCCGCGCGTGAGCGGATCAGGGCGGCGCACGGCAGGCTGGCCGGTCTGGTCGGCCGGACGCTGGAGGAACTCGGCCACGAGCAGCCCCGGCTCGCCGCGGCCCTGGTCCAGGGCGTCGTGGAAGCGGCGACCCGCAGGGCCGAGCAGGCCGCGACCGGGGGCCGCGCCGGCTGTGCGACCGAGAGCCCCGAGGAGATCGCCGACGCCGCCGTCGCGATGGTGCTGCGCGGGCTCGTCCGCGCCTGAGCCCGGCTCCGGGCCTGCCCTCGGCCCCGGCCCAGGCCCTGACCCGCACCCCACCCCCGGCCCGGCGCCCTACCCGTCCCCGCCGTCCAGCGGCAGCAGCCGGGCCGTGCCCGCGCCGAAGAGGGCCAGCGGGTCGAGGTAGCGGTTTCCGCGCAGCAGCCCCCAGTGCAGGCAGTCGCGCCCGGCGCAGTGCCGCCCGTCCGGAGCGAGCAGTCCGATCGCCTGTCCGGCGGCTACCTGGGTGCCGACCGGGACGGTGCCGGTGACGGGCAGATAGGTGGTCCGGAGCGGGGGAGAGCCCGAGCCCGGGTGGGAGACGGTCACCACCGGCCGTCCCGCCACCGGCCCGGAGAACGTGACCACTCCGGGAGCCGCCGCCCGGACCTCCGCCCCGGGTGCGGCGGCGAGGTCCACCCCCCGGTGCCCGGCGGCCCAGACCTTCGCCGGCGGCTCGAACCGGCCCAGCACCCCGTCCGGGCCACCCACCGGCCAGGCCCGCGCACCACCCCGCCCGGCCTCGCCGCCCGGGCCCGGGACGCCGACCGCACCGACCGCACCGACGGCACCGAAGCCTCCCCAAGCCCGTGAGGCTCCTGAGACGCCCGAGGCATAGGAAGCCCCCGGCACCGCGAGCACGACCACGAGCACCACCGCCACCCACAGCGACAGCACCCCGTGAGCCCGCCGACCGGCCAGACCCACCTGGCCCACCCCGATCACCCCGATCACCCCACCGAACCACCCGCGACCAGTCATGCCCGCAGGCTCGCCCCCGCGCCGCCCCCGCACCACCCACATTCGGATTCCTGTGGACAAACCGCCCCCACGCCCGAGCGCCATCGCCCGGGCGGGTGTACGGGCGCCGCCATCCGGTGTACAAACGGCATACCGGTGACGGACCCGGGGCAGGCGGTCGACCGACCCGCGTCCGCCCCCGCACCCGCCTCCGCGCCCACGCCGAGCTCCACCTCCGACTCCACCCCCGGCCGCCCCGCGCGACCCGCCCCGACCCCGCCGCCGCCCCACGGGAACGCTGCCGCAGCCCCACCGGAACCCGCCCACCCCGGCCGTTCCCCGGGCTCCTCCCAGGTCCTCGGCGGGCCCTCGGCCACGCGTGGAGTCGCCCGCCCCTCGGCGCTTCCCGTACACTTCACACGCGACCCGGTCCGCCGGGTCGACTTCGCACGCCCCGCCACCGGCGGCCGGACGCGGTTCGTCCGCAGCCCCGCCAGGTGCGAGTGCCGCTCGGTCCGCCGAGCCCGACCGGCCCCCGGGCCGGAAGGGTGGTAGCGGCTCGGCACGTTCGGGGCGTCAGGCGTGGCTGTCACCTGGCCGCCACGGACAAACCGAGACTGACCCGGCTGTGGGCTATCGCTGCGACGCAGTGCCGCTGCCGGGCCGTAACACCAAGGAGTACGGCAATGGCCGTCGTCACGATGCGGGAGCTGCTGGAGAGCGGCGTCCACTTCGGTCACCAGACCCGCCGCTGGAACCCGAAGATGAAGCGCTTCATCATCACCGAGCGCAACGGCATCTACATCATCGACCTCCTGCAGTCGCTGAACTACATCGACCGCGCCTTCGAGTTCATCAAGGAGACCGTTGCCCACGGCGGCAGCGTCCTCTTCGTCGGCACGAAGAAGCAGGCCCAGGAGGCCATCGCCGAGCAGGCCACCCGCGTGGGCATGCCCTACGTGAACCAGCGCTGGCTCGGCGGCATGCTGACCAACTTCTCGACCGTCTACAAGCGCCTTCAGCGTCTGAAGGAGCTCGGCGAGCTGGACTTCTCGGACGTGGCCGGCTCCGGTCTCACCAAGAAGGAGCTCCTGGTCCTCCAGCGCGAGCACGACAAGCTGGAGAAGACCCTCGGCGGTATCCGCGACATGCAGCGCGTTCCCAGCGCCGTCTGGATCGTGGACACCAAGAAGGAGCACATCGCGGTCGGCGAGGCCCGGAAGCTCAACATCCCGGTCGTCGCCATCCTCGACACCAACTGTGACCCGGACGAGGTCGACTACAAGATCCCGGGCAACGACGACGCGATCCGCTCCGTCACCCTGCTGACCCGCGTGATCGCCGACGCCGTGGCCGAGGGCCTGAAGTCCCGCGCCGGTGTCGCCAAGGGCGACGCCAAGGCCGAGCCGGGCGCCGACCAGCCGCTGGCCGCCTGGGAGAAGGACCTCATCGAGGGCGAGAAGAAGGCCGAGGAGGCCCCCGCCGAGGCCGCCGCCGAGGCCCCCGCCGCCGAGGAGGCCGCTGTCGAGGCCCCCGCCACCGAGGCGCCGGCCGAGCAGGCCTGACGTACCAAGGGTGAGGGGCACCGGCCGGTACGAAGCCGGCAGGTGCCCCTCTCTCCCGCGCCGGGACCGAACCAGCGGTCCCGGCGCATCCCCACGCAGACACGCGAGACGCGAGAAGAGATTCACACCATGGCGAACTTCACCGCCGCGGACGTCAAGAAGCTCCGTGAGCTCACCGGCGCCGGCATGATGGACTGCAAGAAGGCCCTGGACGAGGCCGAGGGCAACGTCGAGAAGGCCGTCGAGCTCCTGCGCATCAAGGGCCAGAAGGGCGTTGCCAAGCGCGAGGGCCGTGACGCCTCCAACGGCGCCGTCGCCGCGCTCATCGCCGAGGACAAGAAGTCCGGCGTTCTGGTCGAGCTGAACTGCGAGACGGACTTCGTCGCCAAGGGTGACAACTTCGTCCAGGTCGCCGACGCCATCGCCGCCCACGTCGCGAAGACCGCCCCGGCCGACCTGGACGCCGCCCTGGCTTCCGAGATCGAGGCCGGCAAGACCGTCCAGCAGTTCGTCGACGAGGCCAACGCGACCCTGGGCGAGAAGATCGTCTTCCGTCGCTTCGCCCAGTTCGACGGTGACGGCTTCGTCGCGGTCTACCTCCACAAGACCAGCCCCGACCTGCCGCCGGCCGTCGGCGTCCTGGTCGAGCTGGACAAGGAGAACGCCGAGGTCGCCAAGGACGTCGCGCAGCACATCGCCGCCTTCGCGCCGAAGTACCTGTCCCGCGAGGAGATCCCGGCCGAGGAGCTCGAGAACGAGCGCCGCGTCGCCGAGGCCACCGCCCGCGAGGAGGGCAAGCCGGAGGCCGCCCTGTCGAAGATCGTCGAGGGTCGCGTCACGGGCTTCGTGAAGGAGAACTCCGTCCTGGAGCAGGCCTTCGCGAAGGACAACAAGAAGACCGTCGCCAAGGTCCTCGAGGAGAACGGCGTCGCCCTCAAGCGCTTCGCCCGCTTCCGCGTCGGCGCCTGAGCCACGTTCCACCTGGTCCCCGGCCCCCTTACGCTGGGAACCGCCCCCGCCCGCTGACCGGGGCGGGAGGAACGCCGAACGGGCTCACCCCGCGCCTACCGCCAACGGGCGGGCTCGCGTCGGCACCATGAACGACGAGGAGGCCATTGCCGTGCAGGACACCGAACCGGTTCCCGCGGCAGTGGCCTCCTCGCGTGTACGCGCAGGCCGGGCATCCGCACACCCGCGTCTGTGACCAGTAGGTGCAAAAAGGAGAAGTCCATGCAGGAGACGCAGGAGACCGCGCAGGACCCCAAGGCCGGCTCGCGCCGCCGGGTGCTGCTCAAGCTGTCCGGTGAAGCCTTCGCCGGTGGTGGCGGGCTCGGCGTCGACCCGGACGTCGTGCACGCGATCGCCCGGGAGATCGCCACCGTCGTCCGTGCCGGTACCGAGGTCGCGGTGGTCATCGGCGGCGGCAACTTCTTCCGGGGTGCCGAGCTCCAGGTCCGCGGCATGGACCGGGCCCGCTCCGACTACATGGGCATGCTCGGCACCGTCATGAACTGCCTGGCGCTGCAGGACTTCCTGGTCAAGGAAGGCATCGAGACCCGGGTCCAGACCGCCATCACCATGGGCCAGGTCGCCGAGCCGTACTTGCCGCTGCGGGCCGTCCGGCACCTGGAGAAGGGCCGCGTGGTGATCTTCGGCGCCGGTATGGGCATGCCGTACTTCTCCACCGACACCACGGCCGTCCAGCGTGCCCTGGAGATCCACGCCGACGTCCTGCTGATGGGCAAGAACGGCGTGGACGGCGTCTACGACTCCGACCCGCGGACCAACCCGGACGCGGTCAAGTTCGACGCGCTGGAGTACTCCGAGGTCATCGCGCGCGACCTCAAGGTCGCCGACCTCACCGCGATCACGCTGTGCAAGGACAACAACCTGCCGATGCTGGTCTTCGAGCTGCTGGCGGAGGGCAATATCGCGCGTGCGGTGAAGAGTGAGAAGATCGGCACACTCATCAGCCAGGATTCTGTCCGGGCCTGAGCAGCAACCAGCCGTACGGGACGGCGGCGGCGCCGTGACCGGCCGCCGCGCCGACACCGGTCGGGACAACAGCAGATGAACCGGACAGGGAGACCACAGTGATCGAAGAGACCCTCCTCGAGGCCGAGGAGAAGATGGAGAAGGCCGTCAGCGTCGCCAAGGACGACCTCGCGGCCATCCGCACCGGCCGCGCGCACCCGGCGATGTTCGCCAAGATCGTCGCGGAGTACTACGGCGCCGTGACGCCGATCAACCAGCTGGCCTCCTTCTCGGTGCCGGAGCCGCGGATGGCGGTCGTCTCGCCGTTCGACAAGACCGCGCTGAAGGCCATCGAGCAGGCGATCCGCGACTCCGACCTGGGCGTCAACCCGTCCAACGACGGCTCGATCATCCGCGTGGTGCTGCCCGAGCTGACCGAGGAGCGCCGCCGGGAGTTCATCAAGATCGCCCGCACCAAGGGCGAGGACGCCAAGGTCTCGATCCGCGCCGTGCGCCGCAAGGCCAAGGACGCGATCGACAAGCTGGTGAAGGACGGCGAGGTCGGCGAGGACGACGGCCGCCGCGGCGAGAAGGAGCTCGACGACACCACGGCCAAGTACGTGGCCCAGGTCGACGAGCTGCTGAAGCACAAGGAAGCCGAGCTGCTCGAGGTCTGATGAACGACGCCCCTGACGCCCCCGGCTACTGGGGCCCGTCCGACCAGCAGTTCCAGCCCTACCGCCCGGCGCCGCACCCGCAGGCCGCCCCTGTCCCGGCCCACCCGGCGCCGGGGTACGGCGCGCGGCCTGCGGCGCCGGCCCCGGGACATCCCGGTCACCCGGGCGGCCACGCCGTGCCCCCGGGCACGCCGGGCCTCCGTTCGGATCAGCCGCAGCAGCCTCCGGTGTACTGGGGCGGCGACGCGGAGGAGACTCAGGTCATGCCTCCCGTACCGGCCGAGCCCGGCCCGCCGCCCGGCACGCCCGACCACGGTCGGTCGGCCGGCCGCGGTCGGCCCGCGGCCCACGGGCGGCCCGCCACCGGCGGCCCGGCCGACCCGGCCGAGGGGCAGGCCCGGGGGGCCGGTCGGCTGAGCGGCCCGCTGTTCCGGGACGAACAGCCCGAGCCGGCGCCGCCGGGCGTCACGGAGACGGTCGTGCTGCGCGCGATATCCGACGACGCCGCCCCCGCCCCCGGTCACGGCACCCCGCCGCACCCGGGGGCACCGGTGCATCCCGCGCCGCCGGCGAACCACCTGGCGGCCGGGCAGCCCCGCTTCGTGCCGTCGTCCCTCCCAGGGCAGGAGACACCCGTGGCCGCCCAGCCCGCCCCGCAGCCGCAGCCGCGCAAGCAGCGCGGCGGCCGTAACCTCCAGGCCGCCATAGGCGTGGGCGTCGGCCTCGGTGCGGTGATCATCGCCTCGCTGTTCGTGGTGAAGGCGCTGTTCCTGGTCGTCGTGATGGCCGCGGTCGCGGTCGGCGTCTGGGAGCTGACCAGCCGGCTCGCCGAGCGCAAGCAGATCAAGGCGCCGCTGGTCCCGCTGGTCGTGGGCGGCATCGCGATGGTCGCCACCGGCTACTGGTCCGGCATCCAGTGGGCCGCCGCTTCGCTCGCGCTGACCGGGCTGGCGGTGATGGTCTGGCGGATGGCCGAGCCGCCGGAGGACTACCTGCGGGACATAACGGCAGGCGTGTTCACGGCCTTCTACGTGCCGTTCCTGGCCACCTTCGTGGCGATGATGCTGGCGGCCGACGACGGCCCCCAGCGGATCGTGCTCTTCCTGATCGTGACGATCTGCAGCGACACCGGCGCCTACGCGGTGGGCTACAAGTTCGGGAAGACCAAGCTGGCCCCGACGATCAGCCCGGGCAAGACCCGCGAGGGCCTGGCCGGCGGCATCGGCCTGTCGATGCTGGCGGGCGCGCTGCTGATGGAGCTGATCATCGACGGCGGCAGCTGGTGGCAGGGCCTGATCCTGGGCGGCTGCGCGGCGGTCACCGCGACCCTGGGCGACCTGGGCGAGTCGATGATCAAGCGCGACCTCGGGATCAAGGACATGGGCACGCTGCTGCCCGGCCACGGCGGCATCATGGACCGGCTGGACTCGCTCCTGCCGACCGCCCCGGTGGTCTGGCTGCTGCTGGCGGCCTTCGTCGGCAGCTGACCCGCCCGGGCGGGACGTACGAGGTGAGGGCCCCGGACGCCTGGCGTCCGGGGCCCTCGCGCGTCTGCGACACTGGAACAACCATGCCTAAGCCCGGAGAACTCACCTTTGTCGCGCCGCGCGGCGCCAAGCCCCCGCGACACCTCGCCGACCTGAGCCCCGCCGAGCGCAAGGAGGCCGTCGCCGAGCTGGGCGAGCAGCCGTTCCGCGCCAAGCAGCTCTCCAACCACTACTTCGGCCGGATGTCGAACGACCCGGCGAGCTGGACGGACATCCCCGCCGCCAGCCGGGAGAAGCTCACCGGGAGCCTGCTGCCCGAGCTGATGTCGGTGGTCCGGCACGTCTCCTGCGACGACGACGCCACCCGCAAGACGCTCTGGAAGCTGTTCGACGGCACGCTCGTGGAGTCCGTGCTGATGCGCTACCCGGACCGGGTCACCATGTGCATCAGCTCGCAGGCCGGCTGCGGCATGAACTGCCCGTTCTGCGCCACCGGCCAGGCCGGTCTGACCCGCAACCTGTCCACCGGCGAGATCGTCGAGCAGATCGCCTCCGGGATGCGCGCGCTCAAGGCGGGGGAGATCCCCGGCGGCGAGGCGCGGCTGTCCAACGTGGTCTTCATGGGCATGGGCGAGCCGCTGGCCAACTACAACCGGGTGCTGGCCGCGATCCGCCGGCTGACCGACCCGGCCCCTGACGGCTTCGGCCTGTCCCAGCGCGGCATCACGGTCTCCACCGTCGGCCTCGTCCCGGCGATGAACCGGTTCGCCGACGAGGGCCTCAGCTGCCGCCTGGCGCTGTCGCTGCACGCCCCGGACGACGAGCTGCGCGACGAGCTGGTCCCGGTGAACACCCGGTGGAAGGTCGCCGAGGTGCTGGACGCGGCCTGGAACTACGCGGAGAAGTCCGGCCGCCGGATCTCCATCGAGTACGCGCTGATCAAGGACATCAACGACCAGGCCTGGCGGGCCGACCTGCTCGGCAGGCTGATCAAGAACCACCGGGTGCACGTCAACCTGATCCCGCTGAACCCGACCCCGGGTTCCAAGTGGACGGCCTCCCGGCCCGAGGACGAGCGCGAGTTCGTCCGCCGCCTCCAGTCGCACGGCGTGCCGACGACCGTCCGCGACACCCGCGGCCAGGAGATCGACGGAGCCTGCGGCCAGCTCGCCGCGGCGGGCTAGGACAGGAGCCGGGCGCCAGGCGCGTGGCGCGGGTCAGCGCAGGCCGGCGGCCGCCAGTGCGGCGGTCGCCCCGCCGGTCAGCAGTAGTGTGCTGCCCACCGCGAGGGTGCGCAGCGCGACCGCGCCGAACAGCAGCCGGGGCGAGGTGCCGAGGCGCAGCAGCGCGTCGGTGACCTCCCGGCGGTCGGTGCGGACCTCGGCGAGCCGGGTGACCACCGCGGCGGCCGCGCAGCCGAGCACCAGGCAGGCCTCGACCGCGGGCAGCGCGTCGGCGCTGTCGGGCGTGCCGATCCAGTAGCGGACCGTGGTGAGCACCAGCGCGACGGCGAGGGTGAGCACGGCCAGCGGTGCGCCGAGCCGCCGGGCCTGGGCGGTGAGCCCGCGCCCGGCCAGCAGCCGCAGCGGGGTGGGCCGTCCGACGGCGAGCAGCCGCCCGGCCCAGCCCAGCAGCGGGCCGGTGAGCAGGGCGAGGCCGAGCGCGCTGGCGGCCCAGCCGCCGAGGGCGGCGGTGCTGGTGCTGCCGAGCCCGGCGGGCAGGTGGATCGGGCGGCCGTCGGCGGCGGCGCCGGGGCGCAGGGCGATGAGTTCGAGCGCGGCGCCGATGACGCCCAGTCCGGTCGCCAGGGCGATCCGCCAGACGCCGAAGCCGGTCGGGGCCTGGGTGCGGCCGCCGGGCAGGGTCTCGGTGACGGGCACCGCGCAGGCGGCGGCGGTGCCGGCGGTGAGCGGGACCAGGGCGAGCAGGGCGACCGGTGCGGCGGCCGGCAGCGGCACGCCCATGCCGAGGTCGGGGGCGAGCCCGGGCCCGGCGACGTCGTTGCGCAGCACCAGGAAGGCCAACAGGGTCAGCACGCTGCCGAGGGTGGAGGCGAGCGCGACCTCGCCGGCGATCAGTGTCCGGATCCGGTGGGAGCCGGCTCCGGCGGCGGTGAGGCCGGCGATCCGCTCGGGTCGCCGGGCGGGCACCGCGCGGGCGGCGACGGCCGCGAACCAGGCGACGGCGGCGAGCGGGGGCAGGCACCAGAGCAGCCGGGCCAGCGGGCCGGCGCCGCCGGCCGGGTCGCTCATCGCCCGGCCGAGGGAGCGCAGCAGGAAGGCGGCGACCACGGCGGCGGCCAGCGCGGTGAGCAGCCAGCGGCCGAGGTCGGGCACCCGGTAGCCCCGGGCCAGACGGAAATAGAACACGTCGACTCTTTCAGCGGCTCGGCGGCGTTCGGTGGCTCGGCGTTCGGTGGCCTGGCGCCGTCAGCGGCGGGTGGCCGTGACGGCGGGCGCCCCGTTGGCCCCGGGGGCGGTGGTGCCGCGGGGGACGGGGGCGACGGGGGCGGTGAGCCGTCCGTCGACGAGGGCGACGGCGCGGTCCGCGAACCGGACGAGTTCGGCGTCGTGGGTGGCCAGGACGAGGGTGAGCTGGTGGGACCGGGCCGCGCTGGTCAGTATCCGCATGACCTGGTCGGCAGCCTCGCGGTGCAGCGGGGCGGTGGGGTCGTCGGCGAAGACCACGGGCGGCAGCGGGGCCAGGGCGCGGGCGACGGCGACCCGCTGGCGCCGGCTCTGGACGAGCCGCTCGGGGCGCAGCCGGGCGCAGTCGCCGACGTCGAGGCGTTCCAGCCACTCGTCGGCGGCGGTGTAGGCGGCCTTGTTGCCGGCCCCGGCGAGCAGCAGCGGCAGGGCGACGTTCTCCCGGGCGGTCAGTTCGGGCACCAGGTGGGGCTCCGAGCCGACGAAGCCGAAGCGGTCGCGGCGCAGCCGTTCGCGGCCGGCCCGGGCGAGGGTGTGCACGGGGGCGCTGTTGAACCAGACCTCGCCCTCGTCGACCGGGAGCTGCGCGGAGAGGCAGCCGAGCAGGGTGCTCTTGCCGGAGCCGCGCGGGCCGGTGACGGCGAGCACCTCGCCCTCGCGGACGCCGATCGAGATGCCGCGCAGGGCGGGGGTGCCGTCATGGGACTTGACGATCCCTCGGGCCCACAGCACGTCGTTGTCAGGCGGTGCCGCTGACATGAGGATCCATCCTGGGTGGCCGCAGGGATATGACAGTCGTCAGATTAGAACGAGGGGGCCGGGTCGCGGTTGCGGCGCACTGGTCCATCACGGGCAAATCACCCGCATTCAGGCATGTTTGGTCGTACGACTGTGATGTTGAGCGGACCGGGGACGCCGAAGGGCGGCCCCGCGGGGAGCGGGGCCGCCCTTCGGCGGAGGGTGGGGAAGAAGGCTCAGGGGATCAGATCTTCGCCCACGCGTCGGTGAGGCTGGTCCGCAGGATCTGCTCGATCTCGTCGAAGGTCGACTGGTCGGAGATCAGCGGCGGGGCCAGCTGGATGACCGGGTCGCCACGGTCGTCGGCGCGGCAGTACAGGCCGTTGTCGAAGAGGGCCTTCGACAGGAAGCCGTAGAGGACGCGCTCGACCTCCTCGTCGTTGAACGACTCCTTGGTGACCTTGTCCTTCACGAGCTCGATGCCGTAGAAGTACCCGTTGCCGCGGACGTCGCCGACGATCGGCAGGTCGCGCAGCTTGTCCAGGGTGCCCAGGAACGCCGACTCGTTGTCGAGCACGTGCTGGTTCAGGCCCTCGCGCTCGAAGATGTCGAGGTTGGCCAGCGCCACCGCGGAGGAGACCGGGTGGCCACCGAAGGTGTAGCCGTGCAGGAAGGTGTTGTCACCCTTGTAGAACGGCTCGGCGAGGCGGTCCGAGATGATCGTGGCGCCGATCGGGGAGTAGCCCGAGGTCATGCCCTTGGCGCAGGTGATCATGTCGGGCTGGTAGCCGAACTTGTCGGCGCCGAACATGGTGCCCAGGCGGCCGAAGGCGCAGATGACCTCGTCCGAGACCAGCAGCACGTCGTGGCGGTCGCAGATCTCGCGCAGGCGCTGGAAGTACCCGGGCGGCGGCGGGAAGCAGCCACCGGCGTTCTGCACCGGCTCGACGAAGACGGCGGCGACGGTCTCGGCGCCCTCGTTGAGGATGGCCACCTCGATCTCGTCGGCGCACCAGCGGCCGTAGGCCTCGGGGTCGACCGTGCCGTCGGGGCCCTCGAGGAAGGCCGGGGCGCGGTAGATGTTGGTGTTGGGCGCCTTGTGGGTGCCCGGGACCAGCGGCTCGAACGGGGCCTTCAGGCCCGGCAGGCCGGTGATCGACAGGGCGCCCTGCGGGGTGCCGTGGTAGGCGACGGCGCGCGAGATGACCTTGTACTTGGTCGGCTTGCCGGTCAGCTTGAAGTACTGCTTGGCGAGCTTCCAGGCGGTCTCGACAGCCTCGCCGCCACCGGTGGAGAAGAAGACCTTGTTCAGGTCGCCCGGGGCGTAGTTGGCCAGGCGCTCGGCCAGCTCGACGGCCTTCGGGTGGGCGTAGCTCCACACCGGGAAGAAGGCGAGCTCCTTGGCCTGCTTGGCGGCGGCCTCGGCGAGCTCCTCACGGCCGTGGCCGGCCTGGACGACGAACAGGCCGGCGAGGCCGTCGAGGTACTTGCGTCCCTTGTCGTCCCAGACGTAGGTGCCCTCGCCCTTGACGATCGTCGGCACGGGGGAGTTCTCGTACGACGACATGCGGGTGAAGTGCATCCACAGGTGGTCGTAGGCGGTCTTGGAAAGGTCCTTCTGCGCCGGGTCGGCTGTCATCGGGTGCCCCAGGTGTAGGTCTGTTTCCGGAGCTTCAGGTAAACGAAGCTCTCGGTGCTCCGCACGCCGGGAAGCGCGCGGATGCGCTTGTTGATCATTTCGAGCAGGTGCTCGTCGTCCTCGCAGACCAGTTCGGCCAGGAGGTCGAACGAGCCTGCGGTGCAGACGACGTAGTCGACCTCGTCGAGGGCGGCCAACGCGTCGGCGACGGGTTCGATGTCGCCCTCGACCCGGATGCCGACCATCGCCTGGCGGGTGAAGCCGACGGTGAGCGGGTCCGTGACGGCGACGATCTGCATCACGCCCTGGTCGAGCAGCTTCTGGACGCGCTGCCGCACGGCCGCCTCGGACAGGCCGACGGCCTTGCCGATGGCGGCGTACGGGCGGCGCCCGTCCTCCTGGAGCTGCTCGATGATCGCCTTGGAGGCGGCGTCGAGGGGAACGCTGGCGTTCCGGTCGCGGTTGGCCACGCGGCCACTGTGCCTGATCGTTCGCGCGTTCGCAAGCGTGGAAACTGCTGATTTCGTCGTGATCTTGGAAAACGTATGCGGATTTCATTGCCGGAGCGCACTCCGCCTGTCGATACCAGCAGTCGTGCGGCTACCCTGGCACCGTACGCGCGCGCCCCCGAGGGCCGCCGCACGTACCGCCACCAGTGGACCGCGCCGCTCCGGGTGCGGCCACTCGGGACCCTTCGTACGCCGGACCCGCCGACGTACCATGGCGCCGGAATCTGCAACGCCGCAGGCCCAGACCGAGGAGAGATCCGTGAGCGACCTTCGCACGCTGCGCAACTACATCAACGGTGAGTTCGTCGACGCGGTCGACGGCCGCACGCTCGACATCGTCGACCCGACCACCGGCGAGGTCTACGCGACGTCGCCGCTGTCCGGTGCCGCTGACGTGGACGCCGCCATGGCCTCGGCCGCCGCCGCGTTCCCGATCTGGCGCGACTCCACCCCGAGCACCCGGCAGAAGCTGCTGCTCAAGATCGCCGACGCGGTCGAGGCCCGCGCCGACGAGATCGTCGACACCGAGGTGCGCAACACCGGCAAGCCCCGCGCGCTGACCCTCTCCGAGGAGATCGGCCCGATGGTGGACCAGATCCGGTTCTTCGCCGGTGCGGCCCGCATGCTGGAGGGCAAGGCCGCCGGTGAGTACATGGACGGGATGACCTCGATCATCCGCCGCGAGCCGGTCGGCGTCTGCGCCCAGGTCGCGCCGTGGAACTACCCGATGATGATGGCCGTCTGGAAGTTCGCCCCGGCCATCGCCGCGGGCAACGCCGTCGTGCTGAAGCCCTCCGACACCACCCCGGCCTCCACCGTGCTGCTGGCCGAGATCATCGGCGGCGTGCTCAAGGAGCTGGAGCTGCCGGCCGGCGTCTTCAACGTCATCTGCGGCGACCGCGAGACCGGCAAGCTGATGGTCGAGCACAAGACCCCGGCGATGGCCTCCATCACCGGCTCGGTGCGCGCCGGCATCTCGGTCGCCGAGTCCGCCTCCAAGGACGTCAAGCGCGTCCACCTGGAGCTGGGCGGCAAGGCCCCGGTCGTGGTCTTCGAGGACGCCGACATCGCCGAGGCCGTCGAGGGCATCTCGGTGGCGGGCTACTTCAACGCCGGCCAGGACTGTACGGCCGCCACCCGCGTGCTGGTCCACGAGTCGATCCACGACGCCTTCGTCGAGGCGCTGGCCAAGGCCGCGGCCGAGACCAAGACCGGCGGCGTGGACGACGAGGACGTGCTGTACGGCCCGCTGAACAACGCCAACCAGCTGAAGCAGGTCTCCGGCTTCATCGAGCGGCTGCCCGCCCACGCCAAGGTCGAGGCCGGTGGCCACCAGGTCGGTGACAAGGGGTACTTCTACGCCCCGACCGTCGTCTCCGGCCTGAACCAGGACGACGAGATCATCCAGAACGAGGTCTTCGGCCCGGTCATCACCGTGCAGAAGTTCACCGACGAGGACCAGGCCGTCGAGTACGCCAACGGCGTCGAGTTCGCGCTGGCCTCCTCGGTGTGGACCAAGGACCACGCCCGCGCCATGCGGATGTCGCGCCGCCTGGACTTCGGCTGCGTCTGGATCAACACCCACATCCCGCTGGTCGCCGAGATGCCGCACGGCGGCTTCAAGAAGTCCGGCTACGGCAAGGACCTGTCGGCGTACGGCTTCGAGGACTACACCCGGGTGAAGCACGTCATGACCGCGATCTGATCAATTGATCACCGGCTGAACCGACCATGGGCCCGGGTCTTCTCGACCCGGGCCCTGTGTCTTTGCACCCTGTCGACGGTTGGCGCGACCGGCTGACACGATGGAACTGCCCTTCGGGGACGGGCCCGCCCTAGCCTTACCGGCATGAGCATTCCCACCGCTGACTCAGCTGCCGGCCAGGCCGTCAAGGCCGTCGACCGCGCGCACGTCTTCCACTCGTGGTCCGCCCAGGCGCTGATCGACCCCCTCGCGGTGGCCGGCGCCGAGGGCTCGTACTTCTGGGACTACGACGGCAACCGCTACCTCGACTTCTCCTCGCAGCTGGTCAACACCAACATCGGCCACCAGCACCCGAAGGTGGTCGCCGCGATCCAGGAGCAGGCGGCGAAGCTCTGCACCATCGCCCCCGGCTTCGCGGTCGAGGCGCGCAGCGAGGCCGCCCGGCTGATCGCCGAGCGCACCCCCGGAGACCTGGACAAGATCTTCTTCACCAACGGCGGCGCCGAGGCCAACGAGAACGCCATCCGGCTGGCCCGGCTGCACACCGGCCGGCAGAAGGTGCTGTCCACCTACCGCTCGTACCACGGCGCCACCGCCAACGCGATCGCCCTCACCGGCGACCCGCGGCGCTGGCCCAACGAGAGCGGCGTCTCCGGCGTGGTGCACTTCTGGGGGCCGTACGCCTACCGCTCCAACTTCCACGCCGAGAACGAGGCGCAGGAGTGCGAGCGCGCGCTGGAGCACCTGGAGCAGGTGATCGCGTTCGAGGGGCCCGGCACCGTCGCGG
Source organism: Kitasatospora sp. NPDC056800 (assembly GCF_042789775.1). Lineage (NCBI taxonomy): Bacteria > Bacillati > Actinomycetota > Actinomycetes > Kitasatosporales > Streptomycetaceae > Kitasatospora > Kitasatospora sp. NPDC056800. The sequence continues at coordinate 24,982 of NZ_JBHUAL010000067.1, forward strand.
CGATCATCCTGGAGACCGTGGTCGGCACCGCGGGCATCCTGGTCCCGCCGGCCGGCTACCTGGCCGGGGTGCGGGAGATCTGCGACCGCTACGGGATCGTGTTCATCCTGGACGAGGTGATGGCCGGCTTCGGCCGCACCGGCGAGTGGTTCGCCGCCGACCACTGGGGCGTCACCCCGGACCTGCTCACCTTCGCCAAGGGCGTCAACTCGGGCTACGTGCCGCTGGGCGGCGTGGCGATCAGCGCCGAGATCGCGGCCACCTTCGCCGAGCGGCCCTTCCCCGGCGGGCTCACCTACTCCGGCCACCCGCTGGCCTGCGCCTCCGCGGTGGCGACCATCACCACCATGGCGGAGGAGGGCATCGTCGAGAACGCCAAGCACATCGGCGAGACGGTGCTCGGCCCCGGCCTGCGCGAGCTGGCCGAGCGGCACCCGTCGATCGGCGAGGTCCGCGGCCTCGGCGTGTTCTGGGCGCTGGACCTGGTGAAGAGCCGGGAGACCCGCGAGCCGCTGGTGCCCTACAACGCGGCCGGCGCCGCCAACGCGCCGATGGGCGAGCTGGCCGCGGCCTGCAAGCAGCGCGGGCTCTGGCCGTTCGTCAACATGAACCGCTTCCACGTCGTCCCGCCGTGCACCGTCACCGAGGAGGAGGCCAAGACCGGCCTCGCGGTCCTGGACGAGGTGCTGTCGCTCACCGACGCGCACACTGTCTGACGTACCAACCAGGACGGCCCCGAGCACCCGCGTGCCCGGGGCCGTCCCACGCTCCGGAAGGCCGCTCATGCCCAGCAGCTCCACCCTGACCCGCCGTGCTCCCGCCTCCAGCCCCGTCCGCCGGCGTTCCGTGCTCGGCGGGGCCGCGCTGCTCGGCGCCGGCGTGCTGACCGGTTGCGGCATCCCGGCCGCGTACGTGGCCGAGGACCGCCGCTCGGCGCCGGACCGTTCGGAGGACGACAAGCGGCTCGTCTTCTCCAACTGGACGCAGTACATCGACACCGACGACGCGGGCGGGCGCCCGACCCTGGACGCCTTCAGCGAGAAGACCGGGATCGCGGTCGGCTACACCGAGGACATCAACGACAACGACGAGTTCTTCGGCAAGATCAGCCCGGTGCTCACCCAGGGCGCCGCCCCCGGCCGGGACCTGATGGTGATCAGCGACTGGATGGCCGGGCGGTACGTCTCACTGGGCTGGGTGCAGGCCATGGACCGGGCCAACCTGCCCAACGTCACGGCCAACCTGGACCCGCAGCTGGCCGACCCGGCCTTCGACCCCGGGCGCCGGCGCAGCGTGCCGTGGCAGTCCGGGATCACCGGCATCGCCTACAACCGCAAGGCGCTCGGCCGGGAGATCAGGTCCACCGCCGACCTGTGGGCGCCCGACCTCAAGGGCCGGGTCACGCTGTTCGCCGGGCTGGACGAGGCGCTCGGGCTGCTGATGCTCTCCCAGGGCGCGGACATCGCGAAGTTCACCGACGACGACGCGCGCCGGGCGATGGACCTGGTGCAGAAGACGGTGGACAGCGGCCACGTCCGGCGCTTCACCGGCAACGACTACACCAGCGACCTCGCCTCCGGTGCGGCGCTCGCCTGCCAGGCCTACTCCGGCGACGCCGTCCAGCTCACCGCCGAGAACCCGGACATCGAGTTCGTGGTGCCGGAGGAGGGCGGCGAGCTGTGGGCGGAGAGCCTGATGATCCCCAACCGGGCCGCCCACAAGCGCAACGCCGAGCTGCTGATCGACTACTACTACCAGCCCGAGGTGGCCGCCGAACTCGCCGCGTTCGTCCAGTACATCTGCCCGGTGCCGGCCGCCCGCGAGGTGCTGGCGGCCAGCGGCGACAAGGAGAAGGCCGAACTCGCCGAGAACCCGCTGGTGTTCCCGACCGACGGGATGCGCGCCCGGCTGCACACCATGCGCGACGTCACCTCGGCCGAGCGGCCCGAGCTGCACAAGGTCTGGGGGCGCATCACCGGGGTGTGACCGCTACCGCCGGACGGCGTCCAGGGCGAGCAGCGCCACGTGCAGGGAGAGGCAGGACTCCACCTGGTCGAGGTCGACGCCGAGGATCCGCTCGACCTTGTGCAGCCGGTCGTAGAAGGACGGCCGGGACAGGTGCGCGGCGTCCGCGGCGGCCGACTTGTTCCGGCCCTGCTCCAGGTAGATCCGCAGCATCTGCACCAACTGGCCGTTGTGCTCGGCGTCGTGGGCCAGCAGCGGGCCCAACTCCCGCTCCACGTACGTCTGCAGCCGGGCGTCGTCGCGCAGCAGGTGGAGCAGGCCGCGCAGCCGGACGTCCGGCAGGCGGTAGTAGGAGGAGCTGCGGCCGCCGGGCGCGTCGTGCAGGGCGGCGTCGGCGACCTGGGTGGCCTCCAGCAGGGTGCGCCGGGCGTCGCGCACCGAGCCGACCGAGGAGCCGACCGCGACCACCGGGCCCGCCGGGTCGCCGCCCTCCCGTCCGGCCTCGGCGGACATCCGGCGCAGCGCGGCGGAGAGGGCGTCCAGCGAGGCGTGCTCGTCCTGCTGGGTGCCGAGCGTGATCAGCAGCCCGACGGCCTCGTCGTCCAGCGCGCCGACCAGGGCGGTCAGCCGACAGGCCCGGACGGCGCCGGCGGCCAGCTCGGTGAAGTCGCGCAGCCGGGCCTGCGCCTCCAGCGCGGCCGGGATCGGGCCGCGCCGCTGCCGCAGCACCACGCCGACCAGCCGGCGGCCCTCCAGCGGGATGCCGAGGGCCTGGGCGCGCAGCGCCGCCTCGGAGACGGTCAGCGCATGGGTGAGGATGCCGGACAGCAGGGTGCGGTGGGTCTGCCGCTCCAGGCTCTCCCGGTCGCGCACCACCAGCCGGTTGAGCGCCAGCGCGGAGGCGCCGCGCTCCAGCAGCATGGTGTGCGGGTGGGCCTCGCCCTCGGGCAGCGGGCCGGGCTCCTGCACCAGCACCAGCCGGCCCCAGTCCTGGCCGCGGGCTCCGACGGTGGTGACCAGCCAGCCGCTGCGCGGGTCGTGGCCGGTGCGTCCGGCCGGCCGGACGCCGCGCGAGCGGCGCTCCCAGTCCTCCAGCACCTCGGCCTCCGGGCGTCCGGCGGCGTCGTGGGCGAGCACCTGGTGGGCCAGGTTCTCCAGGACGACCGGGGCGCCGGCCATCCGGGACACCTGGCGGATCACCTCGGGCGGCTCGGCGCCCTCCACCACCAGCTCGTTGAAGACCTGGTGGACCGACTCGGAGATCCGCAGCTGCTCCAGCTGGGAGTTGACCACCAGGGCGTGCACGGCCTCGGTGACGGCGACGAAGCGCAGCTCGCGGCGGAGCGTGATCAGCGGCAGTCCGCGCTGCTCGGCGGCGTTGACCAGGGCGCGGGGGAGCGAGTCGAAGTAGCGCCGCCCGAACTCGACGACCAGGCCGGCCACCCCGACCTCGTCCAGCTCGCGCACGTAGCGGGCCAGGCCCTCGCGGTCCTCGGGCAGCGCGATGCCGGTGGTCAGCACCAGTTCGCCGCCGCGGAGCATCCCGGCGACGTCGGGCAGTTCGCTGACGTGGACCCAGCGGACCGGCCGCTCCAGGTGGTCGGCGCCGGCCACCACCTGGGGCAGGCCGCGCCGCATCACGTCGAGGTCGAGGACTCGGGCGACGGTGGGGAGCATCGCGGGCCTCCGGGGCTGTGGAGAGCGGAGCCGGGGCTCCGGGCGTTCTGGTTTCGGGTGACGCGGTCAGGGTGACGCGGTCGGGGTGTGCGGTCAGGGTCGTGCAGTCAGGGTGTCAGGTAAATCATCCATCCCCCCGACGACCTGTTGCCCTGCCCGCACCCTTGCACCCTGTAAGGCCCTTCGTGCCGAGGTTGTCGAAGTGACCCTTGTCACCCCAACCCCGCAGCAGGCAAGGTCAGCGGGACCGCAGACCCCCACCGCGGACGCGTGACCCCGCAGCGGTCGAACCACGGCACTTGGAGGAACCAGATGGACCTGACCGACTTCGGCCCGGGCGCGCAGTACATCGCGGGACGCCAGACCAGGGGGAGCGGCGAGCCCTTCCAGGTCGTCAACCCCGCCGACGGCAGCGTGGTCGAGCAGGTCGCGCTGGCCACCGCCGGGGACGTGGACACCGCCGTCGCCGCCGCCAGGGCGGCCCTGCCCGGCTGGTCCTCGGCCACCCCCGGTGCGCGCTCCGAGGCGCTCACCCGGCTGGCCGCCGTGCTGGCCGGGGCGGCCGACGACCTGGCCCGGGTGGAGACCGCGCAGACCGGCAAGCCGGTCAAGCTGGCCACCGAGTTCGACGTGCCCGGCACCGTCGACAACGCCGCCTTCTTCGCCGGCGCCGCCCGCAACCTGGAGGGCAAGGCGGCCGGCGAGTACTCCGGTGACCACACCTCGTACGTGCGGCGCGAGGCGGTCGGCGTGGTCGGCTCGATCTCGCCGTGGAACTACCCGCTGCAGATGGCCGCCTGGAAGATCCTCCCGGCGATCGCCGCGGGCAACACCATCGTGCTCAAGCCGGCCGAGCTGACCCCGCTGACCTCGCTGATGTTCGCCCGGGCCTGCACCGCCGCCGACATCCCGGACGGCGTGGTCAACGTGGTCACCGGCGCCGGGCGCACCGCGGGCGAGCACCTGGTCGGGCACCCGGACGTCGCGATGGTCTCCTTCACCGGCTCCACCGGCGTCGGCAAGCGGGTCGCCGAGATCGCCACCGCGGGCGTCAAGCGCACCCACCTGGAGCTCGGCGGCAAGGCCCCGTTCGTGGTCTTCGACGACGCCGACCTGGACGCCGCGGTGCACGGAGCGGTCGCGGCCTCGCTGATCAACGGCGGCCAGGACTGCACCGCCGCCACCCGCGCCTACGTCCAGCGCCCGCTGTACGACGCCTTCGTGGCCGGGGTGGCCGAGCTGTACGCGGCGATCCGGATCGGCGACCCGCTGAACCCGCGCACCGACCTCGGCCCGCTGGTCTCGTACGCCCACCGGGACCGGGTGGCCGGCTTCGTGGAGCGCGCCCGCTCGTACGCCACCGTGGTCACCGGCGGCCGGGCCCCGGAGAAGGGCCACGACGGCACCGACCTCACCCGGGGCGCGTACTACCGGCCGACCCTGATCACCGGCGCGGCCCAGGACAGCGAGGTCGTGCAGGGCGAGATCTTCGGCCCGGTGCTGGTGGTGCTGCCCTTCGACGGCGACGACGAGGGCCTGCGGCTGGCCAACGACACCCCGTACGGGCTGGCCGCCTCCGCCTGGACGAGCAACGTGCACCGCTCGCTGCGCGCCACCCGGGAGATCGCGGCCGGCTGCGTCTGGGTCAACGACCACATCCCGATCATCAGCGAGATGCCGCACGGCGGCTACAAGGCGTCCGGCTACGGCAAGGACATGTCCCAGTACTCGCTGGACGAGTACACCCAGGTCAAGCACGTCATGTTCGACACCACCGCGGTGGCCCGCAAGGACTGGCACCGCACCGTCTTCGGAGACAGATAACCCCCGGACCACGCGGGTGCCCCCACACCCCATCTCCCCCAGGAGGCCCGTTCCATGGCGTTCAACGAGCTCACCGACGGTCTGCCCGAACCGGTCCGAAGGGCCTGGGAACGCAGTCTGACCAGCGGCCGGGCCGCGCTCGGCCGCCGCACCCTGCTGCGCGCCGCCGCGCTGAGCGCCGGAGCGGGCACCCTGGCCGCCTGCGGGATCCCGGCGGCCCCCCGGGCGACCGGCGACTCGACCGCGAACGCCGCCAAGGACCTCTCGGAGACGCAGAAGGAGGTCGACTTCTCCAACTGGCCGCTGTACGTGGACACGGACGAGAAGGACAAGGAGAAGCACGGCACCCTGGAGGCCTTCACCGAGGCCACCGGGATCAAGGTGAAGTACAACGAGGACGTCAACGACAACGTCGAGTTCTTCGGGAAGATCAAGCCGCAGCTCGCCTCCGGCCAGGACACCGGCCGCGACCTGATGGTGCTCACCGACTGGATGGCCGCCCGGCTGATCCGGCTCGGCTGGGTGCAGAAGCTCAACCCGGCGAACGTCACCACCGCGATCACCACCATCGAGTCGCGCTTCCGCGCCCCCGACTGGGACCCGGGGCGGCTCTACTCCTACCCGTGGGCCGGCATCCAGACCGTCGTCGCGTACAACCGGAAGGCGACCAGGGGGAAGGAGGTCACCAGCGTCTCCCAGCTGCTGGACGATCCCGACCTCAAGGGCCGGGTCACCTTCCTCTCCGAGATGCGCGACAGCATCGGGATGGTCCTGCTGGACCAGGGCAAGAGCACCGAGAGGTTCACCGCCGACGACTTCGACAGCGCGGTCGCCCGCCTCCAGAAGGCCGTCGACAGCAAGCAGATCCGCCGCTTCACCGGCAACGACTACGGCCAGGAGCTCTCCGCCGGCGACATCGCGGCCTGCATCGCCTGGGGCGGCGACCTGATCCAACTGCGCGCCGACAACCCGGACATCGAGTTCGTCATCCCGGAGAAGGGCTACATCGCCTCGACCGACAACATGCTGGTCCCGGCCAGGGCCCAGCACAAGGCGAACGCGGAGAAGCTGATCGACTTCTACTATCAGCCGAAGATCGCGGCGCAGCTGGTCGCGGGCATCGGCTTCGTCTCCGCCGTCACCGGGATGAAGGACGAGCTCGCCGGCATCGCCCCGGACACCGCGGCCAACCCGCTGGTCGTACCCACCCCCGAGATGGCGGGCAGGGCGCACGTGTTCCGCACGCTCTCCGAGAGCGAGGAGAGCGACTTCGAGCAGAAGTTCTCCAAGCTCATCGGCGCCTGACCCCCGCTCCCGGCAGAGAATCCCAGGAAGACACCACCCCATGACAGACCAGCAGCGCGACGCGGCCGTCGGCGGCGACGTCCGGCTCACCGGCATCGGCAAGACCTACGGCTCCTTCACCGCCGTCCACCCGCTCGACCTGACCGTCCCGCAGGGCTCGTTCTTCGCCCTGCTCGGCGCCTCCGGCTGCGGCAAGACCACCACCCTGCGCATGATCGCCGGCCTGGAGGAGCCCACCAGCGGCACCGTCCTGATCGGCGGCCAGGACGTCACCGCCCTGCCCCCGTACAAGCGGCCGGTGAACACCGTCTTCCAGAGCTACGCGCTCTTCCCGCACCTGGACATCTTCGAGAACGTCGCCTTCGGCCTGCGCCGGCGCGGCAGGAAGGACGTCAGGAAGCAGGTCGAGGAGATGCTGGAGCTGGTCGAGCTCGGCCAGTACGCCCGGCGCAAGCCGCACCAGCTCTCCGGCGGCCAGCAGCAGCGCGTCGCGGTCGCCCGCGCACTGATCAACCACCCGCAGGTGCTGCTCCTGGACGAGCCGCTCGGCGCGCTCGACCTCAAGCTCCGCCGCCAGATGCAGCTGGAGCTCAAGCGGATCCAGACCGAGGTCGGCATCACCTTCGTGCACGTCACCCACGACCAGGAGGAGGCCATGACCATGGCCGACACCATCGCGGTGATGAACGGCGGCCGGGTCGAGCAGCTGGGCGCCCCCGCCGACCTGTACGAGAACCCCGCCACCACCTTCGTGGCCAACTTCCTCGGCCAGTCCAACCTGCTGCCCGCCGAGGTCACCGGCACCGAGGGCGGCGACCTGCTGCTCAGCGCGGCCGGCGCCCGCCTCGCGGTGCCGAAGGCGCGCTGCGCCACCGACGCCAAGCGCGTCCACCTGGGCGTGCGCCCGGAGAAGATCACCATCACCCACGCCTCCGAGCAGGTCGCCGACGGCCGCAACCGGCTGGCCGGCACGGTGCTCGACTCCAGCTTCATCGGCGTCTCCACCCAGTACGTGGTGCGCACCGACGGCGGCCAGGAGGTCACCGTCTTCGAGCAGAACATGGAGCGCGACGCGCGGATCGTCCCCGGCGCGGCCGTCCAGCTGCACTGGAACCCGGCGCACTCCTTCGCCCTGGACGCCGCCCAGGCGATCGACGCGGGCACCGCGGAGGAGGCCGCATGACCACCACCACCCCGGCCGCGCCACCCCAGGTCATACCGCTGGAGGGACCGGCGCCGAAGCCCAGGCGCAAGCTCACCCCGTACTGGCTGCTGCTTCCCGGCATCGCCTGGCTGGTCGTCTTCTTCGCCGTCCCGCTGGTCTACCAGGCGTCGACCTCGCTGCAGAGCGGCTCGCTCGAAGAGGGCTTCAAGGTCACCTGGCACATATCGACCTACTGGGACGCCCTGGTCGAGTACCGGTGGCACTTCCTGCGCTCGTTCTCCTACGCGGCCGTCGCCACCGTGCTCTGCCTGGCCGTCGGCTACCCGCTCGCGTACACGATCGCCTTCAAGGCGAGCAAGCGCTGGCGCAACGTCATCCTGATCCTGGTCATCGCGCCGTTCTTCACCAGCTTCCTGATCCGCACGCTGGCCTGGAAGACCATCCTGTCCGACGGCGGCCCGGTGGTCGGCGCGCTGAACGCGCTGCACGTCCTGGACGTCACCAACCTGCTCGGCCTGACCAGCGGCGACCGGGTGCTGGCCACGCCGCTCGCCGTGGTCTGCGGCCTGACCTACAACTTCCTGCCGTTCATGATCCTGCCGCTGTACACCTCGTTGGAGCGGATCGACCCGCGCCTGCACGAGGCGGCCGGTGACCTCTACGCCCGGCCGTTCACCACCTTCCGCAAGGTCACCTTCCCGATCTCGCTGCCGGGCGTGGTCGCGGGCACCCTGCTGACCTTCATCCCCGCCTCCGGCGACTACATCAACGCCCAGCTGCTGGGCTCGCCGAGCGAGCAGATGGTCGGCAACGGCATCCAGAAGCAGTTCCTGAACGTGCTCGACTACCCCACGGCCGCCGCGCTGAGCTTCATCCTGATGGCCCTGATCCTGGGCATGGTGACGGTCTACATGCGCAAGGCCGGGACGGAGGATCTGGTCTGATGTCCCGGATTTCCAAGTGGATCCGCGCCCACCTGGTGGTGCTGGCCGGCCTGCTGGCCCTCGCCTACCTGGTGCTGCCCAACCTGGTCGTGCTCGCCTTCTCGTTCAACAAGCCGGTGGGCAAGTTCAACTACGAGTGGAACGAGTTCTCCACCGACGCCTGGACCAACCCCTGCGGCGTGGCCGACATGTGCCAGTCGCTCTCGCTCAGCCTGCAGATCGCGGTGCTCGCCACCATCGGCGCCACCGTGCTCGGGACCATGGTCGCCTTCGCGCTGGCCCGCTACCGCTTCCGCGGCCGCTCGGCCACCACCGCGATGATCTTCCTGCCGATGGCCATGCCCGAGGTGGTCATGGCCGCCTCGCTCGGGACGCTCTTCCTCAACATGCGCATCCCGTTCGGGTTCACCACCATCCTCATCGCCCACATCATGTTCTGCCTCAGCTTCGTGGTGACGGCGGTCAAGGCGCGCGTGATGAGCATGGACCCGAGGCTCGAACAGGCCGCCCAGGACCTCTACGCGACCCCCGTCCAGACCTTCCTGAGAGTCACCCTGCCGCTGGCGGCGCCCGGCATCGCGGCGGGCGCGCTGCTCAGCTTCGCGCTCTCCTTCGACGACTTCATCATCACCCAGTTCAACTCGGGGCCGACCACGGTCACCTTCCCGATGTTCGTCTGGGGCGCCTCGCAGCGCGGCATCCCGGTACAGGTGAACGTCATCGGCACCGCGATGTTCCTCGCCGCCGTCCTGCTGACCGTCGTCGGCCAGTGGCTGGGCAACCGCCGGAAGGCCGCCGCCTGACATACGGTCGACGACGGTGGCCAGTACAACCATCACCTATTCGTAGAAAGTGGCTGATAATGCATGGACTCCGCCCGCGCACTCAGTGACGCCAGGCCCACCCCCTTCTGGCTGGAGGATCCCGGCCGGCCGGCGGCACTGCCCGCCCTGGTCGGCGACACCACCTGCGACCTGCTGGTCGTCGGCGGCGGCTACTCCGGCCTGTGGACCGCCCTCATCGCCAAGGAACGCGACCCCTCGCTGGACGTCGTGCTGGTCGAGGGCAACGAGGTCGGGTGGGCCGCGTCCGGGCGCAACGGCGGGTTCTGCGCGGCCAGCCTGACCCACGGCTTCGGCAACGGCCTGGACCGCTGGCCGTCCGAACTGGCCCAGCTGGAACGCCTCGGTGCCGCCAACCTCGACGGCATCGAGGCCACCCTCAAGCGCTACGGCATCGACGCCGAGTGGGAGCGCACCGGCGAGATCGACGTCGCCACCCAGCCCCACCAGGTCGAGGAGCTCCACGAGATCGCCGAGGCGGTCGCCCGGTACGGCTTCGACATCACCGTCCTGGACGCCGACCAACTGCGCGCCGAGGTCGACTCGCCGACCTTCCTCGGCGGCCTCTGGGACAAGGAGGGCGTGGCGATGGTCCACCCCGCCAAGCTCGCCTGGGGCCTCAAGGACGCCTGCCTGGGCCAGGGCGTGCGGATCTTCGAGCACACCCGGGCCACCGACCTGCGGGAGCACGGCAGCGGCATGGCCGTCCGCACCCCGTACGGCCGGGTCTTCGCCCGCAAGGTCGCGCTCGGCACCAACGTGTTCCCGTCGCTGCTCAAGCGGGTCCGCCCGTACGTCGTCCCGGTGTACGACTACGCGCTGATGACCGAGCCGCTCAGCGAGGAGCAGCTCGCCGCGATCGGCTGGCGCGGGCGCCAGGGCCTCGGCGACAGCGCCAACAAGTTCCACTACTTCCGGCTCTCCGCCGACAACCGGATCCTCTGGGGCGGCTACGACGCGGTCTACCACTTCGGCGGCCAGGTCCGGCACGAGTACGACCAGCGGCCGGAGACCTTCCGCACCCTGGCCAACCACTTCTTCCGCTGCTTCCCGCAGCTGGAGGGCCTGCGCTTCACCCACGCCTGGGGCGGCGCGATCGACACCTGCAGCCGCTTCTCGGCGTTCTTCGACACCGGGTACCGGGGCAAGGTCGCGTACGCGGTCGGCTACACCGGGCTCGGCGTCGGCGCGACCCGCTTCGGCGCCGAGGTGATGCTCGACCTGCTGGCCGGCGAGCGCACCGAGCGCACCTCGCTGGAGATGGTGCGCAGCAAGCCGCTGCCGTTCCCGCCCGAGCCGGTGCGCTGGGCCGGGATCGAGCTCACCACCCGGTCGCTGGAGCGGGCGGACCGCAACGGCGGCCACCGCAACCTCTGGCTGCGCACCCTCGACCGGCTGGGGCTCGGCTTCGACAGCTGAACCGCTGAAATGCTGAACCACTGGAACGCTGAACCGCTGATCTGCCGAAACGGCTGAAGCCGTTGAAATCGTTGAAACCGTTGAAACCACGAACGCCCGTAGCCGGGTGCCCCTAGTCGTGTAATCGGGACCCGCCGTCCGCCTCTCCTTGGTGACGGCGGGTCTCGCTCTTCCCGCCGTCTCCGAACAGTACGAACGGCAAGAAGCGGGGACACGACATGGAGACCACCGGACTGCACTGGCTCGCCCAGGCGGCACCGGACCCGGAGGCCTTCCGGGACCAGTGGGAGCGCACCGGGCTGGGCCTGGTGCTGCTGCCGGCCGGCCGGCGTTGGGACGTCCTCTCCGTCCCCGGACGGCTCGGGCGCCCGGCCGCGGAGGTCCTGGACCCGCGCACCCGCGGTCCGGTCCTCACCGACTTCGGGGGCGGGCAGGTCAGCTTCCTGGTGCCCGTCGGCACCGCCGCCCGCTGGATCGGCACCGGCGTGCGCGGTGCGGGGGAGGGCACCTGGATCGTCGTCCCGCACCCCGGGCGCCGCAGCCGGGGCGTGCGCTGGCTGGTCCCGCCGGACGGCTCCGGGCGGCTCACCGACCCGGTGCTGCTGGAGCTCGCCCTGCACGAGGCGGCGGCCCGGCTCGGCGGCTGGTGAGCCCCGCCGTCTCGTGCGGAACCGGGGGCCCGGGGGGCGTGAGGAGGTGCCCGGGGGCGCCCGGTAGCGCTCCGGGCGCCCGGCGACTGGCGCGCGGAGCGGGCGGTCGCGTCAGACTGGAGGCGTGACCACCGTCCCGCACGCCGTCGACGCGTCCCTCCGCCCGGGCCCCGCCCAGCTGCGCCTGGCCGCGCTGGCCGCACCCGTCTGCGACCGGTACGGCCTCGCCCTGGCGGGAGGGCACGCGCTGCGCGCCCACGGCGTCTCGGCCTGCCCGCAGGACGGGCTGACCCTGGCGACCGGCGGCGCCGACCTGCCGGAGGTGGCCGCCGCGCTGTGCGAGGCGTACCGGGCGGCGGGCGGCGGGGCCGTCGAGCGGCCGGGCACACCGCGACTGGAACAGCTCACCGTCCGGCTGGCGCTGGGTGGGCGGTCGCACTCGGTGGAACTGCGCAAGGAACCGCTGGGACACCGGCCGGTCCGGTTCGACCTCGGTGCGCCCGGACCGGACGAGCCCCCGGCGGTGCTGCCGGCCGTCGCCCTGGAGGACGCGGCCGCGCTGACCACCGCGCTGCTCGTGGACCGGGGCATGCCCCGCGACCTGATCGACGTGCACGCCCTCACCCGCTGCTACCGGGAGGGCGAACTGCTCGCGCTGGCAGCCGAGTTGGACCCGGACTTCCAGCCCGCGGCGCTGGCCGAACGGCTGGAGGCGCTCGCCGAGGCGGCGGACGGGCGGTTCCGCGCCCGGGGCGTGCCGGCCGGGAAGGTGGACGAGCTGAAGCGGTGGGCGCTGGCCTGGGCGCAGGACCTGCGGCTGGACCTGCTGGAGACCCGGGAGGCGGCGGACGGGCTGCACGACCCGTACCTGGAGGAGCCGGAGGACGGGGAGTCCTGACGCCCTGGTCCCGCGGGTGCCCGCGGTGTTTGGGTGCCCGTGCCGTTGGGGGCATTCGTGGTGGGTTCACACGTTCGGGCGAGTGACCGGACGACCTGTAAGGCTGAATCCACGATCCCCGTCAGCCTGTTCGTTGAGCTGCGCCGGAGCGGCCACCAGACTGGGAGACGAGCGCGGTAGCCCCGTGATTCCCGTCGCCCGGCCCACGTGCGGGCGGCGCCAGACCGGACCGGTGGCAGGACGCCGCCCGGGACTTCGGAGGCAGACGGACCTTGAGCAAGCACATCATTCACTGGATCGGCGGCAAGCCCGTCGCCACCGCCGGTGCGGCCCCCCGTCGCGGCGAGGTCTTCGACCCGGCCACCGGCCAGGTCGCCGGCCAGGTCGACTTCGCCGAGATCGCCGAGGTCGACCAGGCCGTGGCCGCCGCCGCCTCGGCCTTCACCGAGTGGCGCACCGCCTCGATCGCGAAGCGGACGACGGTGCTCTTCGCCTTCCGCGAGCTGCTGAACGCCCGCCGCGACGAGCTGGCCTCGATCATCGTGGCCGAGCACGGCAAGGTGCACTCCGACGCGCTCGGCGAGATCGCCCGCGGCCTGGAGGTCGTGGAGTACGCCTGCGGCATCCCGCAGCTGGTCAAGGGCGGCTTCACCGAGCAGGCCTCGACCGGCGTCGACGTCTACTCGATCCGCCAGCCGCTCGGCCCGGTCGCGATCATCTCGCCGTTCAACTTCCCGGCCATGGTGCCGATGTGGTTCTTCCCGATCGCCATCGCGGCCGGCAACACCGTCGTGGTGAAGCCCTCGGAGAAGGACCCGTCCGCCGCCAACTTCCTCGCCGAGCTGTGGAAGGAGGCCGGCCTGCCGGACGGCGTCTTCAACGTCGTGCACGGCGACAAGGTGGCCGTCGACCGCCTGCTGGAGCACCCGGACGTCAAGTCCGTCAGCTTCGTCGGCTCCACCCCGATCGCCCGCTACGTCTACGAGACCGGCACCCGCTACGGCAAGCGCGTGCAGGCCCTGGGCGGCGCCAAGAACCACATGCTGGTCCTGCCGGACGCCGACCTCGACCTCGCCGCCGACGCCGCCGTCAACGCGGGCTTCGGCGCGGCCGGCGAGCGCTGCATGGCGGTGTCCGTGCTGGTCGCGGTCGACCCGATCGGCGACGAGCTGGTCGAGAAGATCAAGCAGCGGATCGCCACCCTGAAGGTCGGCCCCGGCTGCAACGGCGAGTCCGAGATGGGTCCGCTGGTCACCGGCCAGCACCGGGACAAGGTCACCTCCTACGTGGAGTCCGGGGTCGCCGACGGCGCCGAGCTCGCGGTGGACGGCCGCAAGCACCCGGTCACCGCCGAGGACCGGAACGGCTCCCCGACGGCCGACGGCTTCTGGCTCGGCCCCACGCTGTTCGACCACGTGAAGCCCGGCATGTCCGTCTACAACGACGAGATCTTCGGCCCGGTCCTCTCGGTGGTGCGCGTCGACTCGTACGAGGAGGGCCTGGCGCTGATCAACGCCAACCCGTACGGCAACGGCACCGCCCTCTTCACCAACGACGGCGGCGCGGCCCGGCGCTTCCAGTTCGAGGTGGAGGTGGGCATGGTCGGCATCAACGTGCCGATCCCGGTCCCGGTCGCCTACTACTCCTTCGGCGGCTGGAAGGCCTCGCTGTTCGGCGACGCCCACGCGTACGGCCCGGACGGCGTGCAGTTCTTCACCCGGGGCAAGGCCGTGACCCAGCGCTGGCTGGACCCGTCGCACGGCGGCATCAACCTGGGCTTCCCCACCAACAGCTGATCCGCACGGCACCACCGGCCGGACCCCTCTCCCCGGGGTCCGGCCGGCCGTCTTTGCACGACGTTTGCATCGGTGCGTGGAAGCGCGTACAGTTCTTCGAGCTGCCTGGCAGGGAGCACCGGACACGCATCTGCGCGGACGGTCCCGCGGTGGCCAATCCTCTGAAACACCACTTCCGGTTCGTGCCGGTCGTTTGCGCTTTTCGGCGCTGTGACCTGGTGCTTATTCGGCGTGCTCGTTTTATCGGGTTGCGGTCGGATTCGCTTTTCGGAGCGGGGATCGGCTAGAGTTTGAAACGTCGGACAGGGCGTCAAACCCCGGAAGACACCGGCGAGTTGGATGAACGAAGCCCCGGAAACGGAGCGGAAAACATCTGATAAGCTGGAAACACGAAAGAACGAAGCCCGGAGGGTCCGCTGGAAGGCGGTCCGAAGGAAGCGTCCGTTCCTTGAGAACTCAACAGCGTGCCAAAAGTCAACGC
>NZ_JBHUAL010000068.1:0-39749 GCF_042789775.1 Kitasatospora sp. NPDC056800
GGCGGCGCGGGGGCCCCGGGGCCCGGGGCCCCGGTTGCCCCCCGCCCCCCGCGGGGGGGCGGGGGGGGGGGGGGGGGGCCCCCCGGCCCGCCCCGCCCCGCCTCGACGGGACCGGACCGTCAGCTGCTCGCGCCGTCCGCGGCGGCATCGGGCGTGCGGCCCTCCTGCGCCTGCCGGGCACGCTCGGCGACCAGCTCGGCGAGGCCGGTGAACGCGGGCCCGGTGAGCTGGTCGCCCGACCCCTCCTCGCGCACGACGAGCAGCACGCTGCCGACCCTGGCCAGTGCCACCGCCGACGAGGAGCCCTGGACGCGGACGGCGCTCTGGTCGCCGATCCGCGGGACGGCCGCCGCCGGGTCGGTGCCGGCCGTCCGGTCGAGCGTGTGGTCGAAGGCGCGGGCGGCGGCCTCGGGGGAGGCGAAGGAGGCCACGCCGAACTCCACGGTCTGCGCCGAGGCCGAACCGAAGGTCACGGTGGCGGAGGCGAGTTGAAGGTCGCAGGAGTCCGGGAGCAGGCACGGCAGCCCGCCGCCCCGGGCGGTCCCCGCCGTCGGCTCCCGCCGCACCTGCCATCCGCCCGGCAGCGCCCGCGCGTCGGGCAGCACCGCCCGGACCAGCGCCGGGTCGTTCAGCGGCGGTGCGGCGTGCGCCAGTCCGGGCCCGCCCGGCTTCAGCAGCGGACGCGAGCCCAGGTGGATGCCGATCGCGACCAGCGCGGCGATCAGCACCAGGGCGAGCGCCACCACGATGCCGGTGCCGCTCCGCCGGGCGGCGAGCGTCCGGGCGCGGGCGGCCCCCGGGTCGAGCCGCAGCTGGACGGTGGCCGGGTTCGCCGGCGGCGGCGTGGACGGCGGTCCGACCCGCAGTTGCACGGTGCCGGGCTCGCTCCGCAGCTGGACGGTCGGCGGGTCGGCCGGCTTCCCGAGCCCGGTGGTGGCGAGGTACCGCGCGAACGCCGGGTCCGCGGCCAGCAGGTGGTCGACGGCGGCGGTCAGCAGCGCCCGTGCCCGCGCGTCCCCCGGGCTCGCCTCCGCCGCCGTCAGCGCCCGGGCCCCCTCCGGCACCGTCCGCAACCGCGCCCGGACGACCTCCGCCACCGCCCGGTGCGGCCCGTCGCCCAGCAGCGCCGCCACCGCATCCGGTGCCAAGCCCCGGCCGTCCCCCATGGCAACTCCCCTTGCCGCACGAGTGGTTGCCCCCACGATCCCGGACCGGGGCCCGGTTCGTACCCATGCCGAACCGAACGGAGACGCGACTGAGACGCGATCCGGACGTAGCCGGGCGCGGCCCGCCGGCCGACCCGCGCCGTGGGCGGAGGTGTCAGCGCAGGTCGAAGACCAGGCGGGCGGAGACCTTGCCGCTCAGGACCTCGTCGAAGCAGGCGTTCACGTCCTCCAGCCGGCGGGTCTCGCGGATCACCCGGGTGCGGCCGAGGGCGTGCAGGCGGAAGACCTCGGCGAGGTCCTCGCGGGTGCCGACGATCGAGCCGATCACCTTGGTGCCGTTCAGCACCGTCTCGAAGACCGGGAGTTCGAGCCTGCCCTCGGCCGGGAGGGCGACCAGGACGAGGGTGCCGCCGCGGCGCAGGGCGCCGTAGGCCGCCTGGAAGGAGGCGTTGCTGACGGCGAGGGCGATCGAGGCGTGGGCGCCGCCCAGGGCCTGGACCTCGGCCGCGACGTCCTGGGTGCGGGCGTCCAGGACGTGGTCGGCGCCGAGCTCGCGGGCCAGGGCGAGCTTGTCGTCGGTGACGTCGACGGCGATGGTCTCGGCGCCGAAGATCCGGGCGTACTGGAGGGCCAGGTGGCCGAGCCCGCCGATGCCGGAGACCAGCACCCGGGTGCCGGGCCGGGCGTCAGAGACCTTGAGCGCCTTGTAGGTGGTGACGCCCGCGCAGGACAGCGGGGCGGCGTCCAGCGGGTCGATGCCGTCCGGGACGGGGACGACGTAGTCGCCGTGCGCGAGCGCGTACTCGGCGTAGGCGCCGTCCACCGAGTAGCCGCTGTTGTGCTGCTGGAGGCAGAGCGTCTCCCAGCCGGAGACGCAGTGATCGCAGCGCCCGCAGGCGTCCGCGAGCCAGGGGATGGCGACCCGTTCGCCCACCCGGACGTGCCGGACCTGGTCGCCGGCCGCCTCGACGATGCCGACGCCCTCGTGCCCGGGGACGAACGGCGGGCTGGGCTTGACCGGCCAGTCGCCGTGGGCGGCGTGGATGTCGGTGTGGCAGAGACCGGAGGCCTCGATCCGGACCCGGACCTGGTGCGCGGCGGGCTTCGGTAGGGGGCGGTCCTCGACGGCCAGCGGTGCGGTGAAGTCGTGGACGACGGCGGCCTTCATGCGCTTCTCCCTCGGGCGTACGGACGGGTGCTGCCGGCGGCCGCGCGCGGGCGCAGCCGCCACCAGCTTCACCCGATGGGGTGATCTTCGCCGTCCGGACTAGGCCAAAAGAGTGGGCATGGGGCCAGGTATCCCCGCAGGTCAGCGCACCGGCATCGACATGTAGACGGCGCGTCGCCCGTAGGACGCGGGGACCGCCACCTCCCGGTGCGCGCGGTAGCCGAGCAGCCGCAGCAGGATGTCCGCCCCGCGCACCGCGACCATCGAGATCCGCTCGAAGCCCAGCTCCTCCGCCCGCTCCCGGAAGTGCCGGATGAACCCCAGCGCGACCTCCCGGCCGCGCAGGTCCTCGGCGATCACCAGGTCGTGCACGTGCAGGTTGCCCGACTCGTGCACCGCGTCCTCCGCCCGGGCGAGGTCCGGGCAGCGCAGCGGCGGGTACGGCAGGCTCAGCAGGTAGCCGCGGACCGTGCCGCCCTGCTCCAGCACGAAGCAGGTCTCCGGCGAGCCGAGGGCGCGGGACTGCAGCGCCTCCCGGCCCTCCGACAGGCCGTCGGCCGCGTAGGCGTCGTACTCCAGCGCGACCACGGCGTCCCAGTCGCCGTCGGCCAGGAGCCGGATCCGGAGGTCCTCGCCCACTAGGCCGGAACCTCCGAGGCGCCGAGCCCCTCCGCGCGGGAGGCGGCCACCAGTGCCGCCCAGGCCTCCACCAGCACCGCCCAGCGCTCGGCGTCCGCCCGCGCCTCGTCCAGCAGCTGCTGCCGCCGCTCGGCCACCACGTCCGCGAGCTCGGCGTACTTGCCGCCCAGCTTGCGGTAGGAGCGGTCCAGGACGTCCAGGCAGTGCTCGTTCCCGGCCCGGTCCCAGTCGACGCTGCCGCGCACCAGGTCGAGGAGCGGCTCGACCTTCAGCCCGTGCCGCTCGTCCAGCAGCCCGCGGCCGAGGTCGATCATGCCGCCGTAGACCGGGTACAGGTACAGCATCGAGAGCAGGAACTTGACGAACCGCAGCTGGTAGTTGACGAAGCCGGAGCCGGTGCGGCGCTCGGGCGTGTAGTAGTTGACGATGTGGCGGTTGTGGACGACGCCGGGCAGCCGGGAGTGGACCATGGCGTGCAGCAGGGCGTAGTCGCTGCCGATCGTCTCGATCGAGGGCAGCAGCGGCAGCACCTCGTAGGCCCGGTGGTCCAGGGCGATGTTGCACATGTAGACGTCCCAGATGTCGGGCACGCCGAGGACGGACTCGTCGGTGGTGAACGGCTCGGAGCCGGCGCCCTTGAAGGAGACGTCCACCATCGCGTCCTGCTCCTCCTCCGACCACACCGGCGGGGTCCACAGGCGCACCACCTCGCGGTAGACGGCCGGGTCCAGCTCGTGGATCTCGCTGATGTCCACGTTGAGTTCGCCGATGAAGGAGCCGCTGACCAGCATCACCGGCTTGTCCGCGTCGGCCGGGTCGAGCTCGGAGCGGGACACGACGGCCGCCGCCTCGCCGGCCGGCCGGCCGATCGAGAGCAGCTCGTGGTGGATCGGGAAGACCTTCCGGCCGTCGACGACCTGGAAGTCGGCGTCGTCGTTGCGCAGGTGCGCCGAGGTGCAGCCCAGGGCGGCCGCGCCGAGGAAGAGCCGGTTGACGCAGGAGCCGTACGCGACGGCCGGCGGCAGCATCATGTCGAGCAGCAGTTCGGGGTCGGCGGCGCCGGAGCGCTCGGCCACCCGGCGCAGGAACTCCCGCTGCCGCGCCTCGCCGAGGTGGTGGACGACCACGCCGGGGGTGGGCTCCAGCGCGGCCACGGCGCCCGCGTTCTCCGCGAAGGCGACGGCGTCGGTGGTGTCGAGGACGAGCAGGTGCACCTCGACCCCGAAGGTCGCGACGGCGTAGGCCGCCTCCTCGGCGAGTTCCGCGATGGTGTCGGGGCAGGACCGCATGGTGGGCAGGGCGAGGCAGACTCTTTGCATGGTGCGGGTTTCTCCATCGGATCGTCAGATTCGGTGCAGTGATTGCCAGTTGAGCGCACAGGGGGACCCCGGACGGCGGCTCGGGCCGGTCTGCCGGACCACCGTGGACTAGACCACTTGTGAAGTCAACGATTGACAGCGGCGCCCCGACGGGGTGGAATGCGCCCCCTTCCGTACGACCGGCCGTCCCCGCACGGGCGCCCGAATCGCACGCGAGGACGAAGAGCCCTCGCTGAGTCGAACGGCCGGACGGGTACGGGGGGTTCATTGCCGGGGTTTTGCGCCGTCGGGGTCAATCCGTGAGCCCTGCCTGCCGATACCGGAGGTGATGCCCTCACGCCGTTCGGAGGAGCCCACGATGCCCGAACTGTGGCTGCCCGGTGCCGAGATCCACGACCTCGGCGACCACGCGCCGACCGATCAGCAGTACCCGCCGAAGGCCATCGCCCACATCACCTGGGACCGCAACGCGACCGCCGCCGCGCCGCAGGACTGGTGCTCCTACGAGGACCTGGTCGGCTACTTCACCGGCAGCGGCGCCGGCGACGCGCCGCACCTGGTCTGGGACCCGTTCAGCGGCCGCACGGCGCAGCTGTTCCCGGCCGACTCCCGCTCGAAGAGCCTGCTCAGCCCCAGCCAGAGCCCCACCCGCACCAACCGGGCCGGGCGGGTGGTGATCCAGATCGAGGCGGTGTTCTTCCCCTACTGCCGCTACCAGGGCGCCGTCTACCCGCGCCTGGTCGACACCCCGTGCGCGGGCTGGGACCGGATCCACGCCTGGATCTCCTCCTGGGGCGTGCCCGACATCTGGCCGATGGGCCGGCCGACCGACTTCTCCGGCCACCGCGACGAGCGGACCTGGGAGGCCCTCGGCGGCTGGTACGCGCACGCCCACGTGCCGTACAACGACCACACCGACCCCGGCTCCTGGCCCGACCTCACGGCCGGGCCCGGCTCCCCGGGCATCCCGCCCCAGCAGCAGCCGGTGCCCCCGGTCACGACCGCCCGCTACCAGGTCAGCATCAACGGCCTGCCGTACGGCTACGGCGCCCAGGGCTACCAGGTGACGGTGGTCGGGCGGGCGCTGGTCGCGCACGGCTTCGGCGACCACTACCGCTCCGGCCCCGGCCCGAACTGGACGGACGCGGACACCGAGAACTACGCGGACTACCAGGGGAGTCTGGGCTACGCCGGGCAGGCGGCGGACGGCGTCCCGGGGGAGAGCTCGCTGCGCCGGCTGCTCGGCTACCTGCCCGGGCAGCGGACGGTCTCGGTGTCCCACGTGGTCGCGGCCGCCGGGACCGACCCGGGGGCCGCGCAGGGGCACCTGACGTACGGGTCCGAGGTGGCCATCGTGGAGCAGGCGCTCGCCGACGAGGGGCTGCTCGACCAGCGGTGGGTGGACGGCTCGTTCGGCACCCGGACGGTCTCCGCGTACGCGGCCTGGCAGCGGCGCTGCGGGTACCAGGCGGGGGCGGCGGACGGGATCCCCGGCCAGGCCTCGCTGCAGCAGCTGGGCGCGGCGCAGGGGTTCGCGGTGACCGACTGAGGCCGGCTCCGGGGGAGCCGCGGTCGGGGCTGTTTCCCGCTGTCTCCGGCTGTTCCCCGCTGTTCCGTGCTGCTCCTCGGGGAGGAGCGCTCCGGCTGTCGCCCGGTGCGTGTACTCGCCGGGGAGTAGGCGAGGTTACTTCCACCGTCAGATGCCCGATGAGGATCTGACGGGAGAGCCTGGGGCCGTCCTCGTGGCCCCGACTCGAAGGAGGTACCCCGTGCGCTCGCCCACCGGCGCCGTCACGGCGTCCGAACCGGCGTCCGGTGTCGGGCGGCGGTCCGCGGGCCGTCGCCTGACACCGGCGGCGCGCAAACGCCTGGTCGTCCTGCACATCACCGCCTCGGTGAGCTGGCTGGCGCTGATGCTCTGCCTGCTCACCCTGGCGGTGACGGCGCTGACGGCCGTGGGCGCCGGCGACGCCGACCGGCTGCGCACCGCCTACCGGGCGATGGGCCTGCTCGGCGACGTGCTGATCCTGCCGCTGAGCCTGCTCACCTTCCTGAGCGGGGTGGCGCTCGGGCTCGGCACCTCCTGGGGGCTGTTCCGGTACTACTGGGTGAGTACCAAGTTCTGGCTGACGCTGGGGGCGATGGCGGCCTCCGTCTTCGCGCTCAGCGACCGGCTGCACGACGCGGTGCGGGTGGTGGACGCGCACCCGACCGGCCCGATCACGGCGGCGGACCTCGGCTTCGTCCGGTACAACACGGTGATCGTCCCGGCGGTGGCGCTGTCGCTCTACCTGTTCACCGTGGTCCTGTCGGTGTACAAGCCCTGGGGCCGCCGGAAGACCAAGGCCGGTGCCGCGGCCGCGGACGCCCGCCGGGGCCGAATACCCGGGGCGGGCGCCTGACCGGCCGGCCGACGGCCGGGCGGCCCCGGCCCGGGGCCGCCCGGGGAATGCCCGCGCGCAGGGAGGGCGTTGTGCACCGACGTGACCAGCGCCGCGTCCACGACCAGGATCTCCGTGCTCGACCGCTCCCGGACCAGACAGGGTGAGGAGCCGGCCCGGGCACTGCGGGACACGGTGGCCTTCGCCCGCGAGGCGGAGCGGCTCGGCTACCACCGGTTCTGGGTCTCCGAGCACCACGGCGTGCCTGGGGTGGCCGGGTCGGCGCCCACCGTGCTCGCCGCGGCGGTGGCGGCGGCCACCTCCCGGATCCGGGTCGGCACCGGCGGGGTGATGCTGCCCAACCATCAGCCGCTGGTGGTGGCCGAGCAGTTCGGGGTGCTGGCCGCGCTGTTCCCGGGGCGGATCGACATGGGGCTCGGGCGCTCGGTGGGCTTCACCGACGGCGTCCGGCGGGCGCTCGGGCGCGAGAAGGGCGCAGCGGACGAGTTCGGTGCCCAGCTGGCCGAACTGCTCGGCTACTTCGACGGCTCGCAGCAGGCGCACCGCGGGGTCCACGCCCGGCCGGCCGAGGGCCTGCACGTCCCGGCCTTCGTCCTGGCCACCGGTGCGGGCGCCGACCTGGCCGCCGACGCCGGGCTGCCGCTGGTGATCGCCGCCCCGCACGGGGAGGACCGGATGCTCGCGGCGATCGACCGCTACCGCGACCGGTTCCGCCCCTCGGCGCACGCCGCCGAGCCGTACGTGGTGGTCTCGGGCACGGTGGCGGTCGCCGAGACGGCCGAGCGGGCGCGCGAGCTGCTCGTCCCGGAAGCCTGGTCCGGCGCGTACTCCCGTACCCACGGCGAGTTCCCGCCCCTGGCCCCGGCGGCGGAGATCCTCGCCCGGGAGATGACCGTCCGGGAGCGGGCCGCGTACGAGCAGTCGCTCAAGGGCCACATCGCGGGCACCCCGGAGCAGGCCGCCGCCGAGCTGCTGGCGCTGGTGGAGCGCAGCGGGGCGGACGAGTTCCTGGTCACCACCAGTACCTACGACCGCGCCGCGCTGCTGGACTCCTACCGGCTCCTCGCCGAGGCCGTCGGCCGGGCCTGAGCGGGCCGGGCCTGAACGGGCCCGGAGGAGGCGGAGCCGTCACCGGTCCGGGCCGGGCCTCGCCGGCTGCCCGGCGCTCGCTGCTCCCCTCCCGCTGCCCGGTGCTGCCGCTCAGCCCCCGTCGACCTCGGTCGTCCCGAGCCGCGCGTACACCTCCGGCCGTCGGGCCCGCAGCCGCAGGGCGATCCCGACGCCGGTCAGGAACACCACCGGCACGATCGCGACCAGCGGCCAGTTGACCTCCGGGCCGGCGCCGGTGAACAGGTCGAGCCGCCACACCACCAGCGCGGTGGCCCCGCACAGCAGCACGGTGGCGGCCAGCGGCGCCACGACCGTACGGAACGCCCCGGCGCTCGCGGCGGCCGCCCGGTTGCGGCGGAAGAAGGCGAACACGGCCAGACCGGCCAGCGCCTGGAGCACCAGGATGCCGACCACCCCGGGGGAGTTCGCCCAGAGGAAGAACTGGTTGTACGGGTCCGCCCCGATCAGCGCGGCCACCCCGACGGCCACCGCCGCCACCACCGACTGCACGATGCCGCCGATCCACGGCGAACCGTGCCGCGGGTGGACGCGGCCCAGCGCGGCCGGGGCGGCCTGCTCGGTGGCCAGCGCGTAGCCGTACCGGGTGATGGTGTTGTGGAAGGCGAGCAGCGCCGCGAGCAGGCTGGTGACGATCAGCACCCGCTGCACGTCCGTCGCCCAGCCGCCGACGTAGTCGGTCATCGCGGTGAAGAACATCCCGGCCGGGTCGGCGGTGGCGGTCGCGACGGCCCCGGTGTCGCCGAAGGCCTGCACGATCATCCAGGTGACGAAGGTGTAGAAGAGGCCGAGGAAGACGATCGCGGCGTAGGTCGCGCGCGGCACGGTCCGCTGCGGCTGCCGGGCCTCCTCACGGTAGATCGCGGTCGCCTCGAAGCCGATGAAGGCGGCGAAGGAGAGGCCGAGCACCCCGCCCATCCCGCCGGAGAACACGTGCTCCGGGGCGAACGAGGACAGGCTCAGCCCGTGCGCCCCGCCCTTGACCAGCACCGCCACCGCGAGCACCAGCAGGATGCCGGTCTCGGCGATCAGCAGCGCCCCGAGCACCTTGGCCCCGAGGTCTATCGAGCGGAAGCCGAGGAACCAGACCACCGCGACCCCGAGCAGCGCCCAGACCGGCCAGGGCAGGTCCAGCCCGAGCAGGTCCTCGGCCGTGGTGTGGGCGAAGAACCCGAAGGCGCCGAACATGCCGATCTGGATCGCGTTGTACGAGAGCACCGCGAGCAGTGCCGCGCCCAGCCCGGCCGCCCGGCCGAGGCCGCGGGTGACGTAGGCGTAGAAGGCGCCGGCGTTGCGGATGTGCGCGGTCATGGTGGTGAAGCCGACCGCGAAGAGCGCCAGCACCATGCCGGTGGCCAGGTAGGCGACCGGCGCGCCGATGCCGCCGAAGGAGATGGCGAACGGCGCCACGCCGGCCATCACGGTCAGCGGCGCGGCGGCGGCCACGACGAAGAAGACGATGTCGCCGGTGCCGAGCACCCCGCGCTCCAACCCGCCGGCGGTGCCGGGGGAGGTGGGAGCGGAAGGGGCGCCGGGGTCGGGGGGACGGAGTGCGGCGGGGGAGGCCGCGTCGGAGGGCAGGGTCATGGGGGAGCTCTCCTGGGGTCGTGGGTACGAGGGTAGGGCGGTCGGCGGCGCGGACGCGTCGGCCGCCGACCGGGGAACGAGGCACGGACGCCGTGGGGGACGGCCGGAACCGGTCGGGACATCCGTCCGGGCGGGGAGGCCGGTCGGCCAGGACGTCTCAGCGCGTCTAGCCGCAGCCGGACAAGCCGGACCAGCCGCAGCCGGACCAGCCGGCCGGCCGGGGCGCGCCTCAGCGCGTCGAGCGGTCGCCGCCGGGCGGCCCACCGTGGGTGCGCCGTCCGCCGAGCCAGGTGCCGGCCACCTCGATCGAGGCCAGCTCACCGGCCGGCACCGCGTACGGATCGGTGGCCAGGTGCACCAGGTCGGCCCGCAGGCCCGGCCGCAGCACGCCCCACTCGGCCTCCTCGAAGGCCTGGTGCGCCACGCCCGCCGAGTACGCCGCCAGCGCCTCGGTGAGCCCGATCCGCTCCTCGGGCAGCCAGCCGCCGTCCGGCAGCCCGTCCGGCGTCTGCCGGGTGACGGCGGTGGCCAGCCCGGCGAGCGGCTCGTAGCGGGTGACCGGCCAGTCGCTGCCGAAGGAGACCCGGGTGCCGCCGCGCAGCAGGGCGGCGATCTGGTACTGCCGGGAACCGCGGTCCGGGCCGATCCGGGGCAGGGTGAGCTCGGTCATCAGCGGGTCGGTCTGCGCCCACAGCGGTTCGAGGTTGGCGATCACCCCGAGTTCGGCGAACCGCGGCAGGTCGTCCGGGTGGACCAGCTGGACGTGCGCGATCACCGGCCGGCGGGCGCGCTGCCCGTTGCGGCGGGCGGCGGCCTCGACGGCGTCCAGCGCGATCCGTACGCCGTGGTCGCCGATCGCGTGGATGTGCGGCTGGAAGCCCAGCGCGTCCACGGCGGTGACGGCCTCCGCCAGCTCGGCGCCGGTCCAGTTGGCGACGCCGTGGGAGTGCGGGCAGTCGCTGTACGGCTCCAGCAGCGCGGCCGTCCCGGACTCGATGACGCCGTCGGCGAAGAACTTGACCGCCCGCGCGCTGAGCCGCCCGCGCCCGGCGGCGTCGACCCGGTCGCGGTCGGCGGCCAGGCGGGGGAGCCGCTCGCGCCAGCCGTCCGGTTCGAGCAGCAGGGCGAGTCCGGCCCGGACCGGCAGGTCCTGCTCGGCGACGGCCGCCAGCCAGGTGTCCACCTGCGCGGGTTCGACCCAGGCGTCCTGGAGCCAGGTGAGTCCGGCGGCGGCGAGCGCGGCGGTGGTCTCCCGCAGCGCGGCGACCTGTTCGGCCAGGGGCCGCGGCGGGACGAGCGCGAGGACGGGGTTGAGCGCACCGAACTCGCGCAGGGTGCCGAGCGGGCTGCCGTCCGGCCGTCGGACGATCTCGCCGCCGACCGGCTGGGGCGTGTCCGGCCCGTACCCGGCCCGGCGCAGCGCCTCGCTGTTGGCCCAGCCGGTGTGGTGGTCCATGGTGCGCAGCAGCACCGGCCGGTCCGGTACGGCGGCGTCGAGCAGCCGGGCGTCGAACAGCCCGCCCTCGGCCAGTGACGGATCCACGGCGTCGCCGGTGATCCACTCGGCCTCGGGGTGGCGTCGCGCCCAGTCGCGGACGGCCGCCACGACCTGCTCCACGCTGGTGCAGTCGCGGACGGGCACGCCGCGCAGGCCGATGGCGCCGAGCAGCGGGTGGACGTGGCCGTCGCCGAAGGAGGGCAGCAGGGCGCCGCCGTCGAGGTCGACGGTCTCGGTGCCTTCGTCGCGCAGGGCGAGGGCGGCGTCGCCGAGGGCGGCGATCCGCCCCGCGCTGACGGCGAGGGCGTGGGTGCGGGGGAGGGCGGGGTCTCCGGTGTGGATCCGGCCGCCGGTGAAGATCGTTTCGGCACGCATACGGGGGTGTGCGTCCTCTCCGGGGCAGGGCGGGCCGACGGGTGCGCGGCCTGCCTAACCGAATGGGGTTCGGTTACCGTAGGCGCGGCACCGGCGGGTGCGGAAGGGTTTTACTGAAAGCCATTCAATAACGCTTGGATAACGACGATCTTGGTCTGTCGGGGGCCGACGGGCCGCCCGGCGACCCCGAAGGTGAGGAACCGGGCATGCCCAGGCCGCGCACACCCCTGCTGGACCGGCAGCGCATCGTGGACACCGCGCTCCGGCTGGTCGACGAGGCGGGGGACCTCACCATCCCCGCGCTGGCCGGTGCGCTCAAGGTCAGCCCCTCCGCGCTCTACCACCACGTGGCCGGCCGGGCCGAGATCGTCGCCCTGATGCGCGCCGAGCTGGTGCGCACGATCGGCGAGCAGTCGATGTGGGACCAACCCTGGGACGCCGCGCTGCGCACGTGGGCGCACGCCTACCGGGACGCCTTCGCCGAACACCCCGGCATCGTCCGGCTGCTCGCCACCGCGCCGCTTGCCGAATCGTTCATGCACGAGCTGTACGAGCGGGCCGTCGCCACCCTGGAGGACGCGGGCTTCGCCGCGCAGGACGTGATGGGCCTGATCACCGCCCTGGAGAGCTTCATCCTGGGCTCGGCGCTGGACCTGGTCGCCCCGGACGTCATGGTCGACGCCGTCGACCGCGCCGCCACCCCGCGGCTGGCCGACGCCCTGGACGCCGTCCCCGTCGGGCGCGAGCGCGCGGACCGGGCCTTCGAACTCGGTCTCACCGCCCTGATCGGGGGCTACCGGGCGCTGCTGGGCTGACCGGCACCGGCCGGCCCGGCAGCGCCCGGCGGCTCCCCGGCCGCGATTTCTGACCAGGCGTGATGGCCTGCTAGTGTTCTTCCCGTCGAGAGGAAGTGACCTTCCGGGAAGCGAATCTCGAACAGGCGTCAGCGGTGCTACCAGAGCACGCCCTACTTTCAGTAGGGAGAGTCCGTGCGATCCGGGCCTGGCGCTCCCATCGAAGGGGCTCGTTCCGTCCAACGGAACGGGCCCCTTCGGCGTGTTCGCGCTCCATGAGCTCGTCCTCTTATCGCACTTTCGATGACGAAACCCTCCGGCACGGCCCGGTATCGGCCAAGGTCCCGTGCCAGGCGGCCGGTGAACGGCGCTCCAACCGCCCTGGCCCACCAGTGGCGTCACCTCCCCTCCCGGCCTGATGCATCGTCAATTCTTGGCCGGAACTGGCCGTTGCCGGTGTGAATATGCCATCGGAATGTTCGTCCGATGGAATCCGGCAGTAGCCTTCCGTGTCGAACTAGCCACTGCTGGTGGTGAACCGGTCGGCGCCGCGCTGCGTCCGGCCGCCCAGACCCCGCGAAGGAGCCGGTGTGCCCGGTATCGACGAATGCCTCTCCGGAGCGATGGCGATCCCCGGGGCCCGCGCCGCGAGCCTGGTCGACTGGAGCAGCGGGCTCGCCCTCGGCAGCCTCGGGGACAGCCCGACCGGAGAGCACGAAGCCTCCGCCGCCGAAGCAACCGACCTGGTGCGGGCGGCCGTTGAGAGCCAGACCTTCACCGTGGCGGAGGACCGGCGGGCCCCGCTGGAGGACATCATCGTCACCGCCGGCCGCAGCTACCACCTGATCCGCTTCATCGACACCGTCTTCGACAACAGGCTCGTGCTGCACCTCTGGCTGGACCGCGCGGAGGGCAACCTCGCCGCCGCCCGCTTCCGCCTCCAGGCGCTCACCGACGAACTGGTGCTGGGGTGAGCGCGTGACCGCCGCGACCGGCACCGCGCCGCCGCCCTGGGCGGGGGCCGCCACCCCGAGGACCCCGGGCGAGGCGCTCGCCCTGCTCGCCGACCGTCGCGCCACCGGCGCCCTGCACGGACCGCTCGGCAGCCTCCACCTGGTCGACGGGCGGGTGGCCGCCGCCCAGTCCTCCCGGGCCCCCGGCCTGGCCGACCTGCTCATCGGCTGCGGCCGGATCACCCCCGAGGGCTGGGCGGAGCTGCTCCGGATCCACGGACCTCGGTCGAGGGTCGGCGAGGAGCTCGTCGAACGGCGGCTGCTCACCCGGGGAGAGCTCGAACTCGGCCACCTGGGAACGCTGTTCGACGCCTCGTTCTTCGTCCTCGCCGACCCGGGCGGCGGAGTCTGGCGGTTCGAGGCCGACGCCCGGCACTGGCTCGGACCGGTCGCGGACGTCGACCCGGCCCGGATCCGTCGCGAGGTCGCACGCCGTCGGCAACTGCTCGACGGGATCTGGCCGTGGGGGCAGCTCGACACCGCGCCCGTCCGCCCGGTCGAGCACGTCCGCCGAGCCTCCCACCGCCCGTCCGGCCGCCGGCGCCGCGAGCTGCTGGACCACGCCGACGGCCGCAGGACCCCGGCCGACCTGGCCCGGCTGCTCGGCCGCTCCGGTTTCGGCGTGACGGCCGACGTCCGACGGCTCGCCGCCGCCGGGCTGCTGGACGCGCCGCGTCCGGCCGACGTACCGCGCCCGCCCGAGGCGCCGACGGCGGCCCGGGTGCCCGAGGTGTCGCCAACGGCCCTACCAGCACCCGAAGTTCCCCCACCGGTCACGAGCGGACCGGCCGGAGGGCTGCACCGCAGGATCCCCGGCGCCAGCCTCCGGGGTGCCGGACTCCCCGGAGCCCCGGTCACGGCCGACCCCGCCGCAGCCCGTACCGGCACCCCCGCCGGCGGCACCCCCGCCGGCGGCACCCCCGCCGGGACCGACGCCGGGACCGACGCCCCCACGCGATCAGAACGCCCGCCCACCACGGCAGCGGCCCACCCGCTGACCGTCCCCGACCCGGACATCGCGCTGCTGACCCGGGTCCGAGACCTTCTGGAGGCCCGACTTTGACCCATTCCCCGCCCGCGACCCCGTCGTTCCGGCCATGAGGCGGGCACTCAAGCAGCGTGTCGGAAGGAGACAACTGATCGCCTTGGAGACCGAGTTGCTCGCCGAACTGCGCGCCGTCAAACACCGCGTCCCGCACCTCGCGGGTGGTCTGGTCGCCAGCGTGGACGGCCTGTTGATCGCGCACGACACCCACGGCACCGAGCCCTCGGGTCTGGCCGCGATGACGGCGGCCTCGCTCTCGCTGGCCCAGCGGCTCGCCGACACCACCGGCCAGGGCGAGTTCCGCGAGTCGCTGGTGCGCGGCGAGAACGGCTACGTCGCCACCTACGCGGCCGGCGGCAGCTGCGTGCTGACGCTGCTGGCGCACCCCGACGTCAACGTCGGCCGGCTGCACCTGGAGGCCCGCCGTAGCGCGCAGCGCATCGCCGAGCTGCTCAACGACGCCCTCGTGCCCAAGGACCCGCGCGACGCGGGCTGACCGCGCCACCAGACCACCGCACCGCCTGAAACCGCACCGCCTGAAACCGCACCACCCGCCACCGAACCACCCACCAAAGAACGGGAGTTACCCAGATGACCGACGCAGCCGGCGCGCTCAAGCAGGCCATGACCAGCATCGAGGGCGCCATCGGCGCGGCCTTGGTGGACTACAACAGCGGCATGGCGCTGGCCACCCTCGACGGCCCCGGCGGCCTGGACCTCAACGTCGCCGCCGCCGGCAACACCGACGTGGTCCGCGCCAAGATGCGCACCATGGACATGCTCGGCCTCCAGGACGGGATCGAGGACATACTGATCACCCTGACCAGCCAGTACCACCTGATCCGCCCGCTCACCGGCCGTACCGGCAAGGGCCTGTTCCTCTACCTCGCGCTGGACAAGGCGCGCGCCAACCTCGCGATGGCCCGCCACCAGTTGGGCCGGATCGAGGCCGAGCTGGAGGTCTGACGCGGCGCCCCGAAGCGCCGCGCCGGCCCACCGCGCCCGACGTGCGAGGAAGCGGACGAGGCCCCGGCGGCGGCTCATGCCCCGCCGGGCTCCGTCCACCCGGCCTCACCCCTGCGGCAGGTCCGGCCCGACGCTCCGCCCGCGTACCAGCTCGACCGGTCCGCCCGCCCGTTCCCGGGCGGCCAGCGCGGCGGCCGTACGGTCCCAGGACGGGCCGGTCAGCAGTGCCCGCGCCTCGGCCGGGTTGCAGAGCCGCCACTCGACCAGTTCGTCCTCCGGCAGCACGAGGGAGCCGAGCATCCGCTCCGTCACCGTGCCCCCGTCGAACACGTACACCAGGACGGCGGTGTCCCGGCCGGTCGCCGGGTCCGCCGCCGGGTCGGCCGCCGCACCCGGCTGCCAGTCCAGCGCCAGCAGTGGCCCCGGTTCCACGTCCCATCCGAGCTCCTCGCGGAGCTCCCGCCGGGCGGCCGCCCGGGGCATCTCCCGGTCCGCCTCGACCCCGCCGCCCGGCAGCGTCCAGTGCGGCACCTGCCCGAGCGGCCCGTCCCACGGCCGCAGCCGCACCAGCAGCACCCGGCCGGCGGCGTCGGTGAACAGTGCCCGCGCCTTGGTCCGGATGCGCGGCCGGGTGGCGTAGTAGGTCGCCCGGTCCATCGGCGGCTGCGAGGGTTCCGGCGGCCCCTCGGCGGACGGCGTCAGCCCCGGTGCGGCGGCCAGTCCGGCGTACTCGGGTACCGGCGCGTCGGCGGGCAACCGCCCGAGCGTGTGGCCGACCGGCCGGCTGTCCTCCAGTTCCAGTGGCCCGGTGTCGCTCGGTGCCCGCAGACAGGCCGTCACCCGGCGGGACAGCCGCGGTGGCAGGGCGTGTCCGGCCTGCTCCGCCGTCAGCCAGGTCCAGCCGCCGACCTCCGCCGTGTCCGGCCGGAACGCCGCCACCTGCTCCGCCGTCAGCGGCTCGGCCCAGTAGAGGTACACGACGATCGGCCGGTCGCCCTCGCGCAGCAGCGCCCAGTCCACGCCGGCCAGCGGTCCCAACCGGGGCGTGAACCCCAGCTCCTCCCGGATCTCCCGCAGGGCGGTCTCCCTCGGCGACCGGTCCGCCGGCTCCCACCCGCCGCCCGGGATCGCCACCGGGTGCTTCCGGTCGTACGGCAGCCGCACCACCAGCAGCCGCCCCGCCCCGTCGGAGAACAGCACCCCCGCCGCCGCCATGACGTCCCGGCCCACCGCGCCCGAGCTCTCCACCCCGACTCCCTCCGTCACGCTCTCCCCGGACACGACAACCCGGGCCACCCCGATGGTTCCCGCTGAACGGCCCCGCCGATCCCGGCCGTGACCGGCATCGTCCCCGGTCGCGGGGGAGCGAAGGTGTCAGCGGTGGCCCAGGACGTTGACCACACGGCCGTTGGGGTCGCGGACGAAGAACCGCCGTACGCCCCACTCCTCGTCCTGCAAGGGGTGGACGATCTCCGCACCGCCGGCCAGCACGGCCGCGTAGGCCGCGTCCACGTCGTCGACCTCGACGCTCAGGTCGGGGGTGACCGGCGCGGTCCTGTCGCCGGTCATGAAGCTGACCTGCGCCGCCGGACTGGACGGGGAGGCGAGCGTCATGATCCAGCCGTGGTTCATGACCTCCTCGAAGCCCAGCAGGCCGTAGAACTCCCGGCTCTCCTGCGCGGCCTCCGACCGGATGTTGGGCACGACACGGCGAACGGACATCGACGACTCCAGACAAGAACGGGAATGCCTCCGGGACCCTCCACAAGTACTACGCCACTCCCGCCGCCGCGCGCACTTCCGCAACAGTCCCCGGTTCCACCGCCTTCGCCGTCCCCGCCACCCCGGCGCGCTCCTCACCCCAGCGAGGCGAGGGCCTGCGCCGCGGCCCGGGCCATCTGCTCGTCGTGCCGCCGGCTCCCGCCGCGCAGGCGGGCGACGCCCTCCGCGGCGGCCAGTGCGAGCAGGCCCGGCAGGAGGTCGGTGCTGCGGGCGGCGAGCCAGCGGGTGCCCCGGGTGGCCATCCACCAGAGGTCGGCGGCCAGGCCCGGAGGTGGTTCGGCGGGGGCGGCGGTCGGGGGCGGGCCGAGGGGGTGGCCGGCCTCGGTGAGCAGGTCGTGGAAGCGCCGGGCGATCAGGTGGTGGCCCTCGGCGCTGGGGTGCAGGCGGTCGACGCTCAGCAGCCGGCGCTCCGTGAGCCACGGCAGCTCGGCGATGTGCAGGTGCACCGCCCGGTGGCGTTCGGTGAGGGCGTGCACCACGGTGTTGACCGCCCGCATCCGGCGCGCCAGGGGACGGGCGAGCGGCGCCGGGAGCCGGAGCAGGCTGCCCGGGTCGGGCAGGCAGGCGGTCAGCAGCCTGGCGCCGTGGCCGGACAGTTCCCCCATCGTGGCGTCCAGTTCCAGGGTGGCGCGCCGGATGTCGAAGCCCGAGCGCAGGGTGTCGTTGCCGCCGACCACCACCGCCGCGAGCTGCGGCCGCAGAGCCAGCGCGCCCGGTAACTGACGTGTCGTCAATTCCGTGGTGAGCGCCCCGCTGTACGCCAGGTTGGTGAACTCGACGTCCCGACCCTCGGGCGGCAGCGCGTGGGCGAGGACGGCGGCCCAGCCGCGCCAGCCCTCACCGACCTGGTCCCCGACCCCCTCCGTGAGCGAGTCCCCGAGGGCGACGAAGCGCAGCAGCTCGCCGGCCGTGGGGCGTTCTTCCGCGGCCCGGCCACGCCCGGCCTCCAGCATGCTCATCCTGACCTCCGACCTCCGTCCACCGCCTCGTCATCGCGTACACCGTGCGCCGCAAGGAACGCCGCCACCGCCGCCGGCCAGCCGTACCGCTCGGCCTGAGCCCGGGCGGAGGCCCGTCGCAGCTCCTCCGGCCGACCCAGCAACTGCCCTACGGCGGAGGCGAATCCGTCGCCGGTGTCGACGGCCGCCACCCCGGCGAGCCCGACCAGGCCGGGCAGCGCGGAGGAGCGGCTGACCACCACCGGGGTCCCGCAGGCCAGTGACTCCATCGCGGCCAGCCCGAAGGTCTCCACCGGGCCGGGGGCGAGCACCACGTCCGCACAGCCCAGCAGTCGGGCCAGCTCCGCCCGCCCGCCCAGGTGCCCGAGGAAGCGCACCGGCAGCCGCAGCCGCGCGGCCCGCGCCGCCAGCCGGTCCCGCAGCGGGCCGGTGCCGGCCACCACCAGCACCGCGGGCCGCCGCCGGGCCCGCAGGGCGGCCAGCGCCTCGATCGCCCGCTCGGGCCGCTTCTCCGCCGAGAGCCGGGAGCAGAGCACCAGCAGCGTCTCGTCCGGAGCGGCGTACCGGGCCCGCTCGGCCGCTCGTGCGGTCGGCGGCAGCGGGCGCATCGCGTCGAGGTCCACCCCCAGCGGGGCCCGGACCAGGTTCGGGGTGCCGATCCGCCGGAACTCCGCCGCCGCCCAGTCGGTGGTGCAGAGCACCGAGTCGTAGGCGCGGGCGGTGGCCGCGTTGAACCGGTCGGCCGTCGCGCCCGCCAGCGGACCGGGCAGGCCCCAGGTGCGCAGCAGGCCGGCGGCGCTCTCGTGCGAGACCATCACCGAGCGCACGCCGTGCCGCCGCGCCCAGGCGCCGGTCCAGCGCAGCGTGGTGCGGTCGGACACCTCCAGCCGGTCGGGGGAGAACCTGGTCAGCTCGGCGGCGACGGCCCGCCGGTCGGTGAGCAGCCGGTAGCCGCCGCTGGCCGGCAGCACCGGGCCGGGCAGGGTGACCACCACGCCCTGCTCGGTCTCCTCCTCGGAGCGCCGCTCCCCGGGGACGATCAGCACCGGACGGTGCCCGGCCGCCCGGTACCCGGCACCGAGGTGGCGCAGTGCGGTGCGCAGACCGCCGGAGACCGGGGTGACGAAGTTGGCGAGCCGGACGATCGTCAGCGCCTCGCCGGCCATCGGAGCCTCACCGGCGATCGGCGAGGCGCCGGCCGTAGGCGCCCCGCCGTCGGGAACGGAGCTCATGCCGGCAGCTCCTCCGACAGGGCGGGCGCCACCGGCGCGGCCGACGCCGGGGCGGCGGACGGCAGCCGCACTCCGCGGTGCTCCGCCAGCACCTCGGCGTAGTGCCGCAGCAGCAGGTCCCCGACCGCCTCCCAGGTGCGCGCGGTCACCTCGGCGCGCCCGGCCTGCCCGTACCCGGCCCGCCGCGCCGGGTCGGCGGCCAGCTCGGCGACCGCCCGGGCCACCGCCGCGGCGTCCCGGGGCGGTACCAGCAGGCCGGTGCGGTGGTGGGCGACCAGGTCCAGCGGGCCGCCCGCCGCGGGGCCGATCACCGGCACGCCGCTGGCCATCGCCTCCTGGATGGTCTGGCAGAAGGTCTCCAGCGGGCCGGTGTGCACGAAGACGTCCAGGGTGGCGAAGCAGCGCGCGAGCTCGTCCCCGGTGCGCCGGCCGAGGAACACGGCGCCCGGCATCGAGGCCTTCAGCCCGGGCGCCGAGGGGCCGTCCCCGACGACCACCACCCGTACCCCGGGCAGTGCCGAGGCCGCCGCCAGCAGGTCGACCCGCTTCTCCGGCGCCAGCCGTCCGACGTACCCGACCAGCACCTCCCCGCCCGGGGCGAGCGCCCGGTGCAGCGCCTCGTCCCGGTGCCGGGGGTGGAACCGCACCGAGTCCACTCCGCGCGGCCACAGCTGCACCCTCGGCACCCCGTGCGCGGTGAGGTCCTGGGCGGCGGGGGTGGAGGGCGCCAGGGTACGGGCGGCCGCGCGGTGCACGGCCCGGATCCGCCGCCAGGCGGCGGCCTCCCCGAGCCCCCGCCCGGCCCGGTAGGCGTGCGCGTACCCGGCCAGATCGGTCTGGTAGACGGCGACGGCGGGCACCCCGAGCCGCGCCGCGACCTGCATCCCGCGCGCGCCGAGCACGAACGGGCTGGCCAGGTGGACGAGGTCCGGCCGGTGTCCGGCGACGGCGGCCGCCAGCTGCCGACTGGGCAGGGCGATCCGTACCTGGGGGTATCCCGGCAGCGGCACCGACGGGATGCGCACCACGGGAATCTCCGGCGCCGCGCCGCCGCCGAAGGTCTCCGGCGGGCACTCGGCGCCCCGCGCCGGCGAGGGGGTGACGACAAGGGGCCGGTGGCCCCGGCGGACCAGGTGCTCGGCCGTCCGCAGCACGCTGTGGGCGACTCCGTTGACCTCGGGCGGGAAGGATTCGGTGACGATGACGACGCGCATGCCAGTGTTCTGTCCGCGTCCGGCGTGCACCCGGCCAAAGGGATCTGTCGTAGAGGCGAACGCGGGTCGGCGATTTGCACCGCCGACCCGCGCTCCGGAGCCGGGCCCGCCACACCGTCCCGTGCGTCGGATCCCGGCCTGTCACACCGTCCCGCGTCCCGGCCCGTCACACCGTCCCGTGCGTCGGGGCCCGGACCGTCACACCGACCCGGCGGTCTCCTTGAGTTCCGCGTACGGCGCGAGCTTGCGGATCGACGCGATGCTCCTCAGGCAGTCGTCCTTGCTCTCCTGCGGGTCGCCGGTCACCACGATCGTCCCGTTGCTCGCCTTGAGCCGGAACCGGTGCATGCCGCCCTCGTCCACGTACAGTTCGAATTTCCCGGCCATGCCAGATACAGCCTTCCGCTCGGATGACCCCCTGGCACCGCAACCTAGGGCCCACCCCACCACGCCGCCCGCCGACCGGACCCGTTCGGGTCACACCGCCGCGCGGCGTCGCCGACCGGCCGCGGTCCCGGGCCCCGCCGGGCGACCGGGCGAGCAGGCGAACGGCCCACGCGCGGACGCGACGGGCCGGTCCCGCCCCACCCGCGCGTGGAGTCTCCGGCCCGGGGTCCGCCGCCCGACCGGAGCCGTCCGCGTCGTCAAGTGTCGTTGACGACACCTCGGTTCTCCGTGTCCGTACCGTCGGGTGCACCGCTCCTCGGGAGCCGCCGACGGCGATGACGGTGATTCGTCAACAAGTCGGGCAGTCGATAAGGTGCGTAGTCAACTGCCGCGCCTCGCACCTGAGGCCCGGTCAGGATGCGCGCCCTGGTGGGGCGGAGCTCCGCCGTGCCCGTCCGTGAACCTGACCGGTCGAGCCGTCGGGCACGGGCGCGGTCTTCGCGGTCGGGCCGACCGGCGCCGCCCGCTCGGGATCAGGAGGAATGCATGGCACAGATCATCGCCGAGGTGTCGCGGACGTTCAACGAGTACCTGCTGCTCCCGAACCGGACTCGGACCGACTGCAGGCCCGCGGCCGTTGATCTCCGGACGCCCCTGGTGCGGCACCGGGTGGGCGAGGCCTCGGCGATCGAGCTGCACGCCCCGTTCGTGTCGGCGATCATGCAGGCGGTCAGCTCCCCGGAGCTCGCGATCGCGCTGGCCCGCAACGGCGGTCTGAGCTTCATCCACCACAACCAGCCGGTCGAGGAACAGGCGGCGGCCGTCCGGAAGGTGAAGAACTTCAAGGCCGGTTTCGTCACCAGCGACACCAACGTCCGGCCCGACGACACCCTCCGCGACCTGGTCGCGGTGATGCGCCGGACCGGCCACAGCACCGCCGCCGTCACCCACGACGGGACGGCGACCGGGCGCCTGCTCGGCCTGGTGACCTCGCGCGACTTCCACCCCCAGCGGCACGACCTCGACGGTCCCGTCAGCGGCCGGATGACCCCCCTCGGCGAGCTGCCCCACGCGGGCGGCGACGTCACCCTCTCCGAGGCGAACGCGAGGCTGTGGGAGGAGCGGCTGGACTGCCTCCCGGTGCTGGACGGCGAAGGGCACCTCCAGCACCTGGTGTTCCGGTCCGACTACGCGGACAACAAGCGCTTCCCGAACCAGGTCGTGGACGGCGGCAAGCGCCTGCGCGTGGGCGCGGGCGTCAACACCCACGACTACCGCGAGCGGGTTCCGGCCCTGTTGGAGGCGGGCGCGGACGTCCTGTGCTTCGACTCGTCCGACGGCTACAGCGACTGGCAGGCGGAGGCGCTGACCTGGACGAAGAAGAACTACCCGGAGATCCCGATCGGCGGCGGCAACGTGGTGGACGGCGAGGCGTTCACGTTCCTCGCCGAGGCCGGCGCCGACTTCGTGAAGATCGGTGTGGGCGGCGGCTCCATCTGCATCACGCGCGACCAGAAGGGCATCGGCCGGGGCCAGGCCAGTGCCGTCCTCGACGTCGCCGCCGCCCGGGACGCCTTCCTGGAGCGTACCGGCGACTACGTGCCGCTCTGCTCCGACGGCGGCCTGGTGGAGGACTACCACGTGGCCCTGGCGCTGGCGATGGGCGCGGACTTCGTCATGATGGGGCGGTACTTCGCCCGCTTCGACCAGGCGCCCGGCGCGAAGGTCCCGACCAGGGACGGCTTCGTCAAGGAGTACTGGGGCGAGGGCTCCAACCGTGCCCGCAACTGGCAGCGCTACGGCCAGGGCGGCCAGGGGCTGGTCTTCGAGGAGGGCGTCGACGGCTACGTTCCCTACGCCGGCGACCTCAACGAGGGCCTGGCCACCACCATGGCGAAGATCAAGTCCACCATGGTCTCCTGCGGTTCCGTGACGCTGCCGGAGTTCCAGTCCACCGCGCGGCTGACCCTGGTGTCCGAGCAGAGCTTCCAGGAGAGCCACGCGAGCGTCACCCTGCGGGACACCTCCGGGACGGTCGCCTGAGCAACGGCGTGAGCGGTCGCGACGCGGCTCGGGACGCGGAACCCCGCTGAAGGGCCCCCGCGGGCGACCGGGCCCGTGCATGACCGGACCCGCGGGTGATCGAGAGCCGGAGGCTCGACCACCCGCGGGTCCGGTGCCGTCAGCCGGCGAGGTGGGCGTCGAGCCACCCCGGGAACTCGGTCAGGTCCTTCAGGACGACGTCGGCACCCGCCTCGCGCAGTTGGTCCGCGGTGAACGGCCCGGTGGCCACGGTCACCGCGAGGGCGCCGCCGGCCCGCGCCCCGGTGATGTCGCCGAGGTGGTCGCCGACGTAGACGGAGGCGCCCTGCTCGCGCAGGACGGCGCCCTTGCGGTCGGCGAAGACCGAGCCGAAGACGTCGTCGACCTTGATGCCGAGCGCGGCGAGGTTCAGCCGGGCGTTGGGCTCGAACTTGCCGGTGACGACGATCGTCCGACCGCCGTGCCGGTGGACGGCGGCGATCGCCTCCAGCGCGCCGGGCAGCAACTCGCCCACCGGGGCGCCGTATTGGGGGAACAGCGCCCGGTACCGGTCGGCGGCCGCGTCCACCTCGTCGGCGGGGAACCAGTTGGCCAGCTCCTCCTCGATCGGCGGGCCGACGCGGGTGATCGCCAGGTCGCTGTCGATGGCGACCCCCGTCTCGGCCGCCACCATGTCCAGCACCGCCTTGATGCCCGGCCGGCCGTCGGCCAGCGTCATGTCGAGGTCGAACCCTATGGTCAGTGCGGGTGTGGGGGACGCGTTCTCGGTCGTGTTCATGGCAGCAATGATCCGACCAAGCTTGTGGCGAAGCAAGTTTGAGACTTCGTCAGACCTGAGGGACTGACGCTTGGCGACAGGTCGGGTTCCCGCTGGGCGCGTGGGGGAGCCGCAGGCGGCCGACTCCGGCAAACCGCCCGCAATCCGGCAGACCCGATGATTTCGACGCCAATGCCGGTGCGGCCAGGGCATTTTCGGCCTGACTTACCGTCAATTACTGTTTCCCTCTGGATGAAAGACCAGGCGATCTTGCCGAGGGGTCGCCCGCGATGTAGCTTCGTCTGTAGCGTCATGAACACGCCAGCTAGCGGTGCGGAATCAACCGGGGGGCTGTGTTTGCCGATGAAGTTCTGGTGTTGACCAGTGATCCGACTGCCACGGGCTGCGTGAACGTGCCCAGGGGGCTCCCGGCTCTGGAAGAGCCCGCCGATGAGATTTCCGGCGTAGGAGAACCGTTTCCCCGGGCAGGCGCATCGGCCGCTTCGGCACGATGGCGGATCGTCCCCCTCACTCTGCAAATCCGGAACCACTTTCAGTAGCAGGCCTTTCCTGGCGTGCCCGCGTGCTCACGTGCTCACGTACCCGCGTGCTCACGTGCTCACGTGCTCACAGGCTCACGGGCTCGAGCGCTCGCCGGGACCTTTCACTGTCGTACGGCAGCAAGGAGGACTCATGAAGACCGGTCATCAGCGGGACGGCGAATCAACGGTTCCAGTGTTCAAGGACTTCCGGGCCGGCGTGGCGTTTCGCGACGTCATGCCCGTCCTGGCCAGCCGGGAGTCCTTCGGTGCGGCGATCGACGGCCTCATGGAGTGGTCGACTCCACTCGCCCCGGACTACGTCGCCGGCATAGACGCGCGCGGCTTCATCCTCGGTGGGGCCCTGGCGGACCGCCTGGGCTGCGGCTTCCTGGCCATTCGCAAAGAGGGGAAGCTGCCGGGCGAGACGGTGGGGCGGACGTTCTCCGGCGAATACTCGACCGACCGGATCGAGATTCGCAAGGACCTGGTGCCGCCCGGCGCCCGGGTCCTCATCCATGACGACATCGTCGCGACCGGGAACTCGGTGGCGGCCGCCGTGGAAATGCTCGAGGAGCTGGGCGCCACGGTGGTCGGAATCACGTGCTTGATCGAGAAGTCGTTCCTGAAGGGAAGGTCGCGCGTGAGCGTGCCTCTCTTCTCGGTCTATTCCTTCGACGCGTAAGGGAGTTGCTCGTGGCAGTGGAAACAGCACGGCAGACGTCGGTCCAGGAACGCCTCACACAATTATGGGCCGCCCGGCTGGAGATCTCGTCGATCGGCCTGGACGAGGACTTCTTCGAACTCGGCGGCGACTCGCTGACCGCCGCGGAACTGCAGGGGGACATCGACCGGGAATTCGGGGTGGAGGTGTCGGCCACGACCCTCTTCCTGTCGCCCACCATCGCGGAGTTGACCCAGGTGATCGAAGAGGCGGTGGCGGCGGCCCGGCCCGGGACGGCCGAGGCGTACCCGGGAGGCCGGCAGTGAGCACCGGCACGGCGGGAGACCTCACCGACCCCGCGCTCTACTCCCAGGGCGAACCGCACGAGGTCTGGCGCCGCCTCCGCGAACACGACCCGGTCCACTGGCAGCCGAACTCCGGCCGTGGCGGCGGCTACTGGGTCGTCACCCGGTACGCCGACGTCGAGCGGGTGCTGCACGACTACTCCGCCTTCACCTCCGAACGGGGCACCCTGCTCAACCTGCTCGGCCGAGGCGACCCGGCGGCCGGGAAGCAGCTGGCGGCGACCGACCCGCCGCACCACGACCGGGCGCGGATCCCGCTCAAGCAGGCCCTCGCCGTCAAGCCGCTCGCCTCGTTCTCCGACCGGATCCAGGCCGGCATCCGTGACCTGCTCGCCCCCGGAGCCGACGGACAGCCCTTCGACTTCGCGGTCGCGATGGCCCGGCTGCCCCTGGTCGCCCTCAGCCCCATCCTCGGGCTGCCCGCAGAGGACCACGAGCGCCTCATCCGCCTGGCCATGATGTCGACGGCGGAGGAGGACCCGGAGTTCCAGCTGCCGGGCGGCGTGGAGCCGACCCTCAAGCGCGGCCACCGGGAGATCTTCGCCTACTTCTCGGACCTGGTCCGGGCC
This sequence comes from Kitasatospora sp. NPDC056800, assembly GCF_042789775.1. Classification (NCBI taxonomy): domain Bacteria; kingdom Bacillati; phylum Actinomycetota; class Actinomycetes; order Kitasatosporales; family Streptomycetaceae; genus Kitasatospora; species Kitasatospora sp. NPDC056800. Next base: position 25,612 of record NZ_JBHUAL010000068.1, read on the forward strand.
CGGCTGCGGGATCCCGGTGACGACCTGATCAGCGTGCTGGCCGAGACCGAGGTGGACGGCGAGCCCATCTCGACCGGCTCGGTGATCTCCAACTGCTACAGCATGCTGCTGGGTTCGGCCGGAACGCTGCCGCACGTCCCGATCGCCGCGATCGTCGAACTGGCCGGCAGCCCGCGGTACGAGGACTGGGCCTCGCACCCGGAGCTGCTGGACTCCGGCATCGAGGAGGCCCTGCGCTGGGCCACGCCGGCCAGCAACTTCATGCGCTACGCGCTCCAGCCGGTCGAACTCTCCGGCGTGCGGATCGCCGAGGGCGACGCCGTGGTCGCCTACCTCGCCTCGGCCAACCGGGACGCCGAGGTCTTCCCCGACCCCGACGTGTTCGACATCCGGCGCCGCCCCAACCGGCACCTCGCCTTCGGGGTCGGCCACCACTACTGCGTCGGCTCGCACCTCGCCCGGCTGGCCCTGCGCCTGCTGTTCACCGAGCTGTTCGCGACGTTCTCCTCGATCGAGGTGGTCGGCGGGATCGAGCGGATGCACTCGACGTTCCTGGCCGGCTTCAAGCGGGTGCCCGTCGCGGGCGTGCCCCGCGGGGCCACCGTGAAGGGCTGAGGCGGATGACCCACTGGGTACCGGACCTGCCGGTCGTGCCGCTCGACGCCCCGCCGCACATCCTCGACCTGGTCGAACCGTTCCGGGGCCGGGGCGCGGCGGTCGTGGACGCCGGGGGATCGCTCGACCACGCCGAGCTGGACGAGCGGTCCGCCGTGGTCGCCACCGCGCTGCGGGCCGCCGGGGTGGAGCCGGACAGCCCGGTCGTCGTGCACGCGCGGCTGTCCCGCTGGGCGGTCGTCGCCATGCTCGGGGTGCTGCGGGCCGGAGCACGGTACGTCCCCGTGGACGCGGGGTTCCCGGTCGCCAGGCAGCGCTACATCGCGGAGGCCAGCGGCGCGCGGTTCGCGGTGTCGGAGCCCGGGCTGGACGTCCGGCTCGACGGCCTCCGCACGGTGCCGGCCGACACCGACGGCCCCCGGGGCGGGACCGTCCGCGGCACCCTGGCGTACACCTGCTTCACCAGCGGGTCGACCGGCCGGCCGAAGGGCGTCACGATCTCCGCCGCCGCGCTGGCGGCCTCGACCGCGGCCCGGCTCGCGTACTACCCGACGCCGGTCTCCACCTTCCTGCTCTGCTCGTCGATCTCCTTCGACAGCTCGGTCGCCGGCATCTACTGGACCCTGGCCTGCGGCGGCCGACTGGTCATCCCGAGCGACCGCCCGGCGGACCTGCTGGCGGTCGGCCGGGCCGCGCGGGACCACCGGGCGTCGCACCTGCTCATGCTCCCGTCGCTCTACGACATCGCCCTGCGCGGCGGCCTCGCCGAGCGGGCCGGCACGCTCTCCACGGTGATCGTCGCCGGGGAGGCCTGCCCACCCGACCTGGTCCGGCAGCACTTCGACGCGCTCCCGCGCACCCGGCTCTACAACGAGTACGGCCCGACGGAGTGCACGGTGTGGAGCGCGGTCCACGAGTGCACCCCGGCGGACGCGGACCTCCCGGACGTGCCGATCGGCGGCGCCGTCCCCGGGACCAGCCTCTACGTCCGCTCCGCCGACGGCGCCGCCGTGCCGCCCGGGGAGCCCGGGGAGCTCCACATCGGCGGCCCGGGCCTCGCCGAGCCGGCCCGCGAGCTCTACCGCACGGGGGACATCGTGTCCGTCACCGCCGGGGCCGAGCTGCGCTTCCACGGCCGGGCCGACCACCAGCTCAAACTCGGCGGGATGCGCGTCGACCGCTCCGAGATCGAACAGGCGCTGCGCACCCACCGGGACGTGGCGGCGGCCGCGGTCGGCGTCTGCACCGTCCAGGGGCGGAAGAAGGTGGTCGGCTTCGTCAGCCCGACCACCGGGGAGGTCGACCGGCGCAGCCTCCGGGCGCACCTCATCGAACGCCTGCCGGCCGTCGCCGTACCGAGCCGCATCGTGGCGCTGCCGCGGCTGCCCGTGCTGCCCAACGGCAAGGTCGACCACGGCGCGATCGACGAGCTGGCCCACGACACGCTGCTGCAGAAGAACTGACCGACGGAAGGAGGTGGGGACGACCGTGGCAGCACCCCGTTGGCTGATGTGCCGTCAGCGTCGCCCCGACGCCGCCCTGCGCCTCTACTGCTTCCCGCACAGCGGCGGTTCGCCCGGCGAGTACCTGCGCTGGGCGGACCGGCTCCCCGCCGAGGTCGAGGTGTGGGGGGTCCAACTCCCGGGCCGCGGAAGCAGGATGCGGGAGCCGGCCATGACCGACCTGCGGGAGCTGGTCGGCGCGTTGACGGAACAGGCCGAGTTCTCCGGCCCGTACGCCTTCCTCGGGCACAGCCTCGGCGCGATCGTCGCCTACGAGACGGCCGTCGCGCTGCGGGCGCTCGGACGCCCGGAGCCGGAGCGGCTCATCGTGTCCGTGAACGGCCCCCCGCACCTGCACCGCCCCGGGCTGCCGCTCCACCTCCTCGACGGCGTCGACTTCGTCCCCCGGGTCGAGGAGCGGTACGGGCCGCTGCCGCCGGAACTCGGGAACGACCCGCGGATGCGCGAGCTGTACCTGGCCAACCTGCACGCGGACCTGACCGTCGTCGCGACCTACCGGCACGTCCCGACCGCCCCGCTGAGCTGCCCCGTCCTCGCGCTCGGCGGCACGGACGACTGGGAGGACGAGGGCCGGCTGCGCGAGTGGGGCCGGCACACCACCGGCCCGTCCGACGTCCGGATCCTTCCGGGCGGCCACTTCTACTTCCGGGACCACCCGGACCTCTTCTTCGACTGCCTGACGGACAGCCTCGGCGCCCTCACCGGTGCCCCGGCCGTCCGTCCGGCACCCGACCCCAAGGGAGCGCCGTGACCAGCCAGACCATCGACCTGCGGAGCGACACCGTCACCAGGCCCAGCGCGGCCATGCGAGCCGCCATGGCCGCCGCCGAGGTCGGTGACGACACCCTCGGCGACGACCCCACGGTGATCCGGCTGGAACGGATGCTCGCCGACGCCTTCGGGTTCACCGGCGCGCTGTTCCTGCCCAGCGGGGTCATGGCCAACCAGCTCGCGCTCCGGCTGCTGGTGCCGCCCGGGCAGGAGCTGCTGGCCGACGCCGGCGCGCACTTCCTCCTCTACGAGGACGGCGGAGTCGCCTGGCACGGCGGGATCCTGACCCGGACGACGGTCTCCGAGGACGGCCTGATCGACCCGGAGGTGCTCGCCCGGATGATCCGTCCCGCCACCGCCTACGGCAGCGGGACCCGGGCGGTGGCGGTGGAGAACACCCACAACGCCGCCGGCGGCGTGGTGTACCCGCTGGCCGCGCTGGAGGAGATCCGGCGGGTCACCCGCGAGGCCGGGGTCACGGTGCACTGCGACGGCGCCCGGATCTGGAACGCCCACGTCGCCAGCGGCGTCCCCTTCGAGGCCTACGGAGCCTGTTTCGACACGCTGTCCGTCTGCTTCTCCAAGGGGCTCGGCGCGCCCGCCGGCACCGTGCTGCTCCTGGACGCCGACCGCGTGGAGGAGGCCCGGGTCATGCGGCACCGGATGGGCGGCTCCATGCGGCAGACCGGGATCCTGGCCGCCGCCGCCATCCACGCCTTCGAGCACAACATCGGTCGGATGGCCGAGGACCACGCGAACGCGGCCCTGATCGCCGGTCTGCTGCGCGACGGCGGACTGGACGTCCGGGAGCCGCAGACCAACCTGGTGTTCGTGGAAGTGCCCGACGCGGCAGGGGTGCAGGAGCTCTGCGCGGCGTCCGGCGTTAGGGTCTCGGTGATGGGACCGCAAACGGTCCGCCTGGTGGCCCACTTGGACGTCGACAAGCAGCAGTGCGAGCGGGCGGCACTGACGGTCGCCGAGGCTGTCGCCCAACTGGCCACGGGCAACTGAGCACGTGTAGGAGCAGCTTGAGATGTCGTTCCGAGTGTGGCTGTCGGCCAGGTTCTTCCTGTTCTTCCTGACCTGGAGCTCGTACCTCTCCTACTGGGGGGTCTGGCTGCTCGCTTCCGGTTTCGGACCGACGGAGGTCACCGCGGTCATCACCGCCGGTCTGCTGTCGCGCTCGGTCTCCATCGCCGTCGTCTTCCCGGTGCTCTGCCGGACGGTCCCGCTCCGGAGACTGTCGCAGCTGCTCGCCTGGACGGCGACGGCGCTCAGCCCGCTCTACCTGACGCACCCTCAGTTCGCTTCGATGATGGTGGTGTCGGTCCTCGTCGGCATCAGCTACCCGCTGCTGATGCCGTTGAGCGAGACCCTCGCGACCATCGGCGCGGCGAACGGGCAGGTCGACTACGGGAGCGTCCGCTACTTCGGTTCGGCGGGGTTCCTCTTCGGCCTGGGCGTGTCCGGCGTGGTCGGGCGGACGGTCGGCAGCGGCGCGCTGGTGGGGGTCTTCGTCGTCGGGTGCCTGCTGCTCGCGCTGGCGGACCTGGCGCACCCCGTCGGGTTCCCGACGGTGGCGACCGTGGCCGGCGGCGGCCGAGGCCGGCTGCTGCGCAACCGCGTCTACGCGCTCGGCCTGGGCAGTTCCGTGCTGCTCCAGGGCGCGCACGCGGCCTACTACGCCTTCGGCGTCGAGTACTTCGGCCGGCTCGGCGTGTCGAGCATCAACGTCAGCCTCATGCTGGCGCTGGCCGTGGGGTGCGAGCTGCTCCTGTTCAAGTACGCGGGGCCGATGCTCGGCCGCTACCCGGTCCCGGTCCTCTTCGCCGCCGCCGCGGTGCTCTCGGTGCTGCGCTGGGGCCTGCTCGCGGTGCCGATGCCGCTGGTGTGCGTCGTGCTCACCCAGACGCTCCACGCGGGCACCTTCGCGCTGACCCACGTCGCGCACGCGCGCTGCGTGCAGGGCCACGTCCCCGAGGACCTCTGGTCGGACGCCCAGGCGCTCTACGCCGGGTTGGCCATCGGCCTCGGTGTCGCCGCCGTCACCGCCGTCACCGGCCCGCTCTACGCGGCCTCCCCGCACTGGGCGTTCCTGGCGATGGCCGCGGTCTGCCTGCCCTGCTTCCTGCTGGTCCGGTGGCAGGTCAGGCTGCTGCGGGACGGGGCGGAGGTTCCCGAGCGGGTCGCGTGAGCGCGCCGTCCGGGTGCCGCCGCGCCGCCGTACGGGCGTACCCGGGCGGGGCGCGTACGGCACCGCGGCCCGGCGCGGGGTGAGCGCCGGGCCGCGGGGGCCGCGGGGTTCAGCAGTTGGCGAGGATGCCGGTGAGCGCGTTCTTCTCGGCGCTGTCCACGCTCAGGCCGTAGTACTGCTTCACCTGCACCCAGGCGCGGGCGTAGGTGCAGCGGTAGGAGGCCTGGGGGAGCCACTCGGCCGGGTCGCGGTCGCCCTTGGAGCGGTTGCTGCTCGCGGAGACCAGCAGCAGCTGGGGGCGGGTGACGTCGTTGGCGAAGGCCTGGCGCTGGGGGGTGGTCCAGGCCCAGGCGCCGGAGGCCCAGGCCTCGGAGAGCGGCACCAGGTGGTCGACGTCGAAGGAGGAGGCGTTGGTGGTGGTCGCGCCGTCGTACGGGGAGGACCAGTTGCCGCTGGTGGCCTTGCAGGAGGTGTCGGTGGCGACGTTGCTGCCGTCCCGCTTGACGACCCACTCGCGGGTGTCGCAGGTGCCGCTGACGGTGATCCAGGTCGGGAACAGCGTGCGGTCGTAGGTGTCGCCGTGGGTCTCCGCGGTGGCGGGCATCGCGGCGAGGTACGTGCGGGCGGTGGCCGCGGAGATCGGGGTCGGCAGGGCGGCCTGGGCGGGGGTGCCGGCCGTGACGACGGTCACGGCGGCGAGGACGGCGGCCACCGGTATGCAGGACAGGAACCGGCGTGCGGGTGCGCTGGGGGCCATGGCGGACGCTCCATCATCAGATCGGATGAACTGCTGAATTGCGTGCGCCAGTGTGGCGATTCGATGACCTACGCGGGTAGACCCGGGAAGTGAAATCCTCGTGCACATCGGACGTGCACCGGACAAGTCCGGCGCGCGCCACGGAGGTTCACGAGGATTTCAGGGGATGTGTCGGCTTCTCCGGCTGCCGCCGGGAGTTCAGTCGCGGCGTCGGCCCGCCATCCAGACGTAGACCAGGATGCCCGCGAACAGGAACAGGACGCCCTGGTAGACGGCGGCGTAGCCGGCCCCGGCGAGCAGCCAGATCGAGAAGGCGAAGGCACCCAGGCCGAGGACGGCGTCGCGCACCAGCCGCCCGCCGTCGACCTTCTCGCCGGCCCCGCGCACCAGCCAGTACAGCTGGGCGGCGGTGGAGAGCAGGTACGGCACCGTCGCGGTGAAGGTGGTGACCAGCACCAGCATGTCGAAGGCGCCCTTCGCGCCGCTGGCGAAGTTGAGCACGGTCAGCGCCGAGGCCAGCGCCACGCTGACCAGCACGCCGAAGGTCGGCACCCCGCGCCGCTCCTTGCCGAAGGCGGCCGGGAACAGGCCGTCCTTGGCGGCCGCGTACGGGGCCTGGGCGGAGAGCAGGGTCCAGCCGTTGAGGGCGCCGGTCATCGAGACCAGCGCGGCGACGGCGATCGCCGTGCCGCCCCAGGTGCCGCCGAACATGGCGTTCACGGCGTCCGAGAACGGCGCGGCGGAGTGGACGAGCTGCTGGTGCGCCACGGTGCCGAACACCGCGAGGGTGCCGAGCAGGTAGACCACCGCCGCACCGGCCGTCCCGAGCACGCTGGCCCGGCCGACGTTGCGCTCCGGGTCGCGGACCTTGCCGGCGCTCATCGCCGCCGACTCCACGCCCAGGTAGCTGAACAGCAGGATCGCCGCGGCGGCGGACATCCCGCCGGCCCAGCCCTGGCCGCTGGCGTCGAAGGGCCCGAGGTTCTTCGGGTCGAAGAAGAACAGCCCGCCCACCGCGACCAGCAGCAGTGGGACGAACTTCAGCACGGTGGAGACGAGTTGGACCGCCCCGACGTAGCGCGTGCCGGCCAGGTTGGCCAGCGCCGGCAGCCACTGGAAGGCCAGCGCGGCGGTGATCTCCAGCGGGATGGAGTGGTGCAGCGGCACCAGCACGTCCAGGTACCCGACGGCGGCCACGGCGAGCGCGGCGTTGCTGACCCAGGTGGTGATCCAGTACGACCAGGCGGACAGGAAGCCGGCGAAGTCCCCGAAGGCCTCGCGGGCGTAGACGTACGGTCCGCCGGTGCGCGGGTTGCGGCGGGCCAGCTGCCCGAAGACCAGCGCCAGCGCGATCGCGCCCACGGTGAGCACCACGAAGGCGACCAGGCTGACCGTGCCGAACGGGGCCACGGCGGCCGGGATCATGAAGATGCCGCCGCCGATGATGTTGCCCATCACCAGGGCGGTGGCGGTCGTCAGCCCGAAGCGGCGGCCGCCCTTCCGCGGCGTCGGGCCGGTCGGTGCGGTGCCGGTGGGCGGGGAGCCGGCCGGCCCCGGGGTCTCCGGGCCGCTCGGTCGGGTCGCCTGCCGGGGTGCGGCGGGACTGGTCTGCATGAGGGTGGTGCGCCTTTCGTGGTGCTGCTCCTGCTGCCGCCAGGTTGCGCGGCCGCGCTCGCTGCTGCTCCCGCCCGGTGGAGCGGTGGAGCGCCATGGAGCGACCGTTCATGCTCGGACCGGGCGGCACTGTGCACCAAATCGACGGGATTTGTTCAGTTCGTCGGGTCCGTCACCGCAAGACTTGCGGTCGCGGGGCGGCCGGACGGGTACTCGTCCGGCGCCCTCCTCGCGGCTGTTCGACCGGATTCACGGACGTACGCCCGGATTCGTCCGGTCGGGGGAGTTGCCTCACCCGATTGCCTCAGCCCGGTTGCGGGGCGCGCCCGAAGCCGTGCGTTCGTGTGCCAACGTGGGCGCGGCGCCTCCCCGGTGGGGCGCGCCCAGCCCGTCGGGCGGCCGAACCGGCCGGTCGGGGGCGCGGGTTGAGGACCAGAGACGAACCAAAGGACAGCAGATGTCGCTTCGTGGGAAGATCCGCAAGCTCGCCGTGATCGTCGCCGTGGCCGGTGCCGTGGTGGCGGTCCCGACCTCGGCCATGGCGGGGGGCTTCGCTCCGACGCAGTCGGAGGGGCAGAGCCTGGAGTCCGGCTCTGCGGGCGTCGGCCTGTTCGGTCCGCACGCCACCTGGTTCAACTTCGCCGAGCACGGCGAGAGCGACTGCGGCTGCTGATCCCCTCCGCACCCCGAGCCCGGAGGCCGTCCGTCGGCCTCCGGGCTCACCGCTGTCCGGCGACGGGAGGCCCCGGGCTCACGAGCGTCCGGCCCCGGGCCCGGGCTCACGACCGTCCGTCGGCGTCGGCCCCCGGATTCATGGCCGCCCGGCGGCAGCGGGCTCCGGCAGCCTCGCGGCGCGGGCCCCGGTGCCCCGGACCGCCGCCCGCTCCCGCAGCTCCTTCAGCACCGCGATGTCCATCGCGTGCCCGGTGCCGTCCCCGCCGTGCTTGCGGTCCGGGGTCTCCACCACCAGCGGCACCCCGGCCGTCTCCGGGTGCTCGAACAGCTCGCGGAAGGGCTCGGCGCCGATCATCCCGGCGCCGATGTTGGCGTGCCGGTCCTTGCGGGCGCCGACGACGTCCTCGGAGTCGTTGGCGTGGATCAGCCGCAGCCGGCCCGGCCCCGCGGCGGCGGCCAGGGCGTCCAGGGCGGCCGTCACCCCGCCCGGCTCCGCCAGGTCGTGCCCGGCGGCGAAGGCGTGGCAGGTGTCCAGGCAGACCCCCACCTTCGGGTGATGGTCCAGCGCCTCCATGTACGCGGCCAGCTCCTCCAGCCGCGAGCAGAGCGAGCTGCCCTGCCCCGCCGTCGGCTCCAGCAGCAGCCAGGGCGCGTCGTCGCCGAGCCCGTCCAGCTCCTCCAGCAGCGGCCGGACGTCCGACCGGACCTGCGCCATCGCCTCGGCCCGGCGCGAGCCGCCGCCGGGCGCGCTGCCGACCGCCGAGCCGGTGTGCAGGACGACACCGAGCGCGCCGATGGCGTGGCCGCGGCGCAGCGAGTGCCGCAGCGAGTCGGCCGAGCGCTCCCGGGTGGCCGGGTTGTCCGAGCCGAAGTTGATCAGGTACGGGGCGTGCACCCAGGCCGGGACGCCCCGGTCGGCGCAGGCGGTACGGAACTCCTCGTCCTGCGCCGGGTTGCCCGGGGGAGTGGCCCAGCCGCGCGGGTTGGCCACGAACACCTGGACCGTCTCCGCACCGACCCGGCCCGCGTACGCCAGGCCGGTGCCGGCCAGCCCGCGACCGGCCACCGGGACGTGCGCGCCGATCGGGTTGCGGAGGGCGGCGACGGACGGTACGGGTGCGGTGGTCATGGCCCCGAGCATGCCACGGGCCCGGCCCCGGTCGTCGGGCGGGCCGGTTCGGGAGGTCCGGCAGCCCGGCTCCCGGCGGCCCGAGGAAAAGGTTCTCTGTGCTCGATCGAGTGAATCCCGCCTGGAAACCGGGGGCCGTGCCGCCCGCATCCGTCACGATCCGGGACCAGAGGACCGCACGACCACCGAGGAGGCAGCCGTGACCACCGCCGAGCCGGCCGAGACCGTCGACCTGCGTGCCGACCACCTGATCCGCGACCCCTTCGCCGCCTTCGCCGACCTGCGCGAGCGCGCCCCGCTCGCCCGCGCCACCATCCCCGGCGTGGAGCCGTTCTGGATCGCCGTCCGCTACCAGGACGTCCGCACCGTGCTGTCCGACCCGCGCTTCGTCAACGACGTGAACGCCGTCGACGGCCCCGTTCCCGACCACCTGACCGCAGACCGGCTCGCCGCCGACGGCCCGACTCCCGACGGGACCGCCACACCCGTCCCCGTGCACCGCACCGAGCAGGTCTGGCGCGCTCGGGGTATGCCGCCCGAGTGCGCGCAGTACCTGCGCGCCGGGGTCTTCGCCGCGGACGGCGCCCGGCACCGCCGGATGCGCGGTCTGGTGCACCCGGCCTTCACGGCCGGCGCCGTGGAGCGGCTGCGCCCCCGGATCGAACGGCTCGCCGAGGAGTACGCCCGGGCGCTGCCCGACCACGCCGACCCGGACGGCGTGGTCGACCTGGTCGCGCACTTCGCGTACCCGCTGCCCGTCACGGTGATCTGCGAGCTGCTCGGCATCCCCGAGTCCGACCGCCGGCAGTGGCGCCGCTGGAGCTCCTACCTCGGCCGGGGCGCCGGGCCCGGCCTGGACGAGGCGTTGCGCGCCATGGTCGCCGCCGCCCGCTCGCTGGTCGAGCTCCGCCGGGGCGAACCCGCCGACGACCTGCTCTCCCGACTGGCGGCCGCGGAGGGCGACAGCCTCGCCCCGGTCGAGACCGTCTCGCTGATCCTCAACCTGGTCGTGGCCGGGCACGAGACCACCGCCACCCTGATCGGCAACGGCACGGCCGCGCTGCTCGCCCACCCCGAACAACTGGAGCTGCTCCGGGCCGACCCGGGCCGGCTGCCCGTCGCCGTCGACGAGCTGATGCGCTGGTGCGGCCCGACGATCGGTGGGGTGCCGCGCTACGCGACGGAGGACCTCACGCTGGCCGGCACCCTGGTCCGCAGGGGCGAGGCGGTGATGCCGATCCTGGCCGGAGCCAACCACGACCCGCGGGCCTATGCCGAGCCGGATCGCCTGGACATCTGCCGGGCGAGCACGCCGGACCGCGCCGGGCACCACGAGGCGCACCTGGGCTTCGGGCACGGCACCCACCGCTGCCTGGGCGCGGTGCTGGCGCACCAGGAAGCGGTGGTCGCCTTCGAGACGCTGCTGCGGACGTACCCGGAGTTGGCGCTCGCGGTCGGTCCGGAGGCCGTCGAGCGCGGACCGAACCCGGCCGCCTGGCACCTCGCCGCGCTGCCCGTCCGCCTCGGGCCGCAGGCCCCGGCCCGGGCAGCGGCCGCCGGCTGAGCCGTCCACCGGGCCGCACGGACCCGACGCACCCGCCGCCCGGACACCCCCGAGACACACCCTGACGCGCCCGACCGCCGCCTGCGGTCGGGCGCGTCGCGCGGCCCGCCCCGCCCCGCGGCCCCCCCCCCCCCCCGGGCCCCCCCCCCCCCCCCCCCACCCCCCCCGCCCCCCCCCGGGGGGGCCGCCGCGTCGCGCTGCCCGCCCCTCCCGACGTCCTCCCGCCGCCCGCGGTCCCCGCGCGCCCCGCCCGACCGCCCGCTGCCGCGCCACGCCGGGCCCGTCCCACCCCTGGTCGACGCCCCGTCAGCCCCGCAGCCCAGCCCTGGTGGCGGGCCCACCGGGCCGCCCGTAGCGTCGACACGGCCGCATCCCCCGGCCGTCACCGCCCGCGCACAGCGCGTCAGCCCCCACCGCTGGACCGAGCGGAAGACCACCGCACCCGTACGAGCGCCGCGCGCGCCGAAAGGAAACAGGTCACCACTCATGCCCACGCGACGGGTCCACCACCTCGCCGCGGCCACCGCCGCCGCCACCGCCCTGACCACCGTCCTCACCTCGCTGGCCGCCGCCCCCGCGGCCCACGCCGCCCCCCGCTTCCCGCTGCACTTCGTCCAGCCCGGCGAATCGATTCAGCAGGCCGTCGACGCCGCCCGGCCCGGCGACACCGTCCAACTGCTCCCCGGCACCTACCAGGGCAGCGTCCGCATCACCACCCCCCGCCTCACCCTGCGCGGCTTCGGCGACGAGAGCGTGATCACCCCCGGGGACGGCGGCGAGAACGCCTGCGCCACCGCCGGGCACGGCATCTGCGTGGTCGGCACCGAGGAGGACCCGCTGTCCGACGTCAGGATCGACAGCCTCGCCGTCACCGGCTTCCGCAAGAACGGCATCGACGCCAGCGGCACCACCCGCCTGACCGTCCGCGGCACCTACGTCCACGACAACGGCCAGCAGGGCATCAGCCAGGAGATGTCCACCCGGGCCGTCATCCGCGGCAACCGCTCGAGCGACAACGGCCAGTCCGGCGTCTTCCTCGCCAACTACGCCTACCGCGAGGGCGGCTCGCCCGACACCGGCGGCACCGTGGTCGAGGGCAACGAACTGACCGGCAACCGGGTCGGCGTCACCGTCCGCCGGCTGCGCGGGCTGGCCGTCCAGTCCAACGGGATCAGCGGCAACTGCGCCGGCGTCTTCGTGGTCGGCGACGAGGGTGTGCCCCGCGCCGGGGACCTCGACGTCCGGGACAACTCCGTCATCGGCAACAACAAGTTCTGCCCGGCCAACCCGCGCCTGGGCGCCATCCAGGGAGCCGGCATCGTCCTCACCGGCACCGAGGACACCCGGGTGACCGGCAACGAGGTGCGCGACAACACCGGCACCACGGACTTCTCCGGCGGCATCGTCCTGTTCAAGAGCGTCGTCGGCGTCGCCAACGCCCGCGCCGTGATCGCCGACAACGAGCTGAGCGGCAACGGTCCGGCCGACCTCGCCGACCGCGACTCCGGCACCGACAACACCTTCGCCCGCAACACCTGCGGGCGCTCCGAGCCGGCCGGCCGCTGCTGAGCCCCGGTACCCCCTCGCCGCCCGCCGCCGCACCAGGAACTCCCTAGGACCCGAGGAAACCCAGCCATGACCACCGCACCCGTCCATACCAGCCCCCAGGCCGCGATGCGCCTGCGCGAGCTCGTCTTCGGCGCCGCCTGCGCCGCCGCCGTCCGCGCGGCCGCCCGGCTCGGCGTCGCCGACGTGCTCGGCGACACCCCGGCCACCGTGACCGACCTCGCCGTCGCCCTCGACACCGAGCCCCGCCAACTGCGCCGCCTGCTGCGCGCGCTCGCCTGCTACGGGCTCTTCGCGCAGAGCGGCGACGACCGCTTCGAGCACACCGAGATGTCCCGGCTGCTGCGCGAGGACGCCCCCAACTCGCTGCGCTACATCTCCCTCTGGTGCACCGAGCCGTGGACCTGGGAGGCCTGGCCGAAGCTGGACGAGGCGGTCCGCTCCGGCCGCAACGTCTTCCCCGACCTGTTCGGCAAGGAGTTCTTCGACTACCTGCACAGCGACGCGGGCGACTCGGCGAAGGTCTTCGACAAGGCGATGACCACCTCCAGCCGGCAGTCCGCCGAGGACTTCGCCGACTACCTGGACCTCACCGGCATCGACTCGGTGGCGGACATCGGCGGCGGCCAGGGCCACGTACTCGCCAGCCTGCTGGAGAAGCACCCGGCGCTGCACGGCACCCTGCTCGACCTGCCCAAGGTGGTGGCGGGTGCCGACCCCCGGCTCCAGGACGGCGGCGCCTTCTCCGCCCGGGCCCGCCTCGTCCCGGGCGACTGCCGGACGGAGATCCCGGTCCGCGCCGACCTCTACATCATCAAGAACATCCTGGAGTGGGACGACGACAGCACCCGCCGCACCCTCGCCAACGTGGTGAAGGCGGCCGGCTCCGGCGCCCGCGTGGTGGTGGTGGAGAACCTGGTCGACAACAGCCCCTCGATGCGCTTCACCACCGCGATGGACCTGATGCTGATGCTCAACGTGGGCGGTGCCAAGCACTCCGAGGAGAGCATGGTCGGGCTGATGGCGGAGGCCGGACTGGTGGTCACCGCGGTCAACCCGGTCAACCCGTACCTGCACGCCTTCGAGGCCGTCGTGAGCGGCTGAGCCGACCCCTGCACGCCCCCGCACACCTCCGTACGACGAGAACGACCGTACGACCAGAACGACCGCCGGCCCCCGGAACATGGGGGGCCGGCGGTCGTCGTGCGCGGGCCGGGTCAGGCCGGGTGCGAGGACTCCAGGTGGGCGAAGACCACCACGTTGTCCAGGTAGTCCCGCCGCTTCTTGTCGTACGCGCCGCCGCAGGTGATCAGCCGGAGCTGGGCGTCGGGGGTCCTGCCGTAGACCCTGGCGTCGGGGAAGGCGTTCTTGGCGAAGGTCTCCACCGAGTCCACCGAGAACACCGCGACCGTCCCGTCCGCGCGGCTCACCTCGACCTTGTTGCCCGGCAGCAGGAAGCTCAGCAGCAGGAACACCGCCGGGCCCTTGGTGGTGTCCACGTGCCCGGCCAGCACCGCGCTGCCGCGCTCGCCCGGGGTGACGCCGTCCCGGTACCAGCCGACCAGGTTCTTGTCGTCCGGCGGCGGCGCGTCGAGCTGGCCCGCGGGGTTGAGGGCCAGCTCGGTGAACGGCGCGTCGACGGCGATCTGCGGGATCCGCAGCCGGGTCGGCTTGGCGCGTTGGAGCGCCGGCGTCCCCGGGGCGGCGGTCGGGGCCGCCGGGTCCGGGGC